>JALVDQ010000232.1 GCA_027008885.1 Thiotrichaceae bacterium
AGCCAACCTATCAGAACCTGTTTGTAAAATCGAATCTTTCAGGCGAGTTTACCGTGGTTAATCCCTATCTGGTAAATGAGCTGAAATCACTCGGTCTATGGGACGAAGTTATGATCAATGACCTTAAATATTTTGATGGCAGTGTGCAACCCATTGAACGCATCCCGGAAGAAATCAAGGCAAAATATGCGAATGCCTTTGAAATTGATTCACGCTGGTTAATCGAGGCGGGTAGCCGTCGCCAGAAATGGATTGACCAGGGGCAATCACTCAATCTTTACATGAAAGAGCCATCGGGTCCCAAAATGGACAACCTCTATAAACTTGCCTGGGTACGCGGACTAAAAACCACCTATTACCTGCGCTCAATGGGTGCAACGGCAATGGAGAAATCACAGGAATCATCAAGCAATGCGCTCGAAGTACCACAGCAGACAGGATCGGCAGCACCAGCGGCGTGTTCGATATTAGACCCGGATTGTGATGCTTGCCAATAAATCGCACATGGTGCTTGCTTTTTTGTCGATAGCGGCGTTGCAAGAACCTCTCAAACTGGTCACGTACTTATTGTACGCTCCCAGTTTCCGAGAACCTTGCGCCTTGCTCTCAACAAAAAATCAAACACCATGAGCGACTGATATTTTTAAATTTTTACACTAACGAAGGAAGCGGTTATGAGCAAAGCAAAACGACTAAACCGCCCCACAAAAAAAACAATAGCACGGGCTACGAAAGTACGTCAGAAAAGGAGAACATACCATGCTAAATTGGGACGACCCGTTCAGCACAGCAACAACTAAACCGACATCAAAGCCGGCACCTGCCACAGAACCACAAACACTGGCAGAGTCTTATGCACAAAGTAGTGTGCTCAGAGGCATGTCATTTGATGATACAGGCGTTGCTCTGCCCGAAGCAACAGAGGTGACAGAGACAAGCAAAACTGATGCCGTAGCAGATGAATCAGCTGCTTACCAGACAGCAGAAGTTGACTCGCTTGCTCCCGTTAAAGCCAGTGACAAGCGCGTAATTAATGGCGAGGCGGACATTAATCAGCTTGCGCCATTCAAATACCCGTGGGCATGGGAATATTTCCTAAATGCCAATAAAAACCACTGGACACCGCTTGATATTAATATGGCGCAGGATGTACAGGACTATCAGCATAATCTTAGCGATACCGAAAAGCACGTTTACGAGAATGTTCTTGGCTATCTGACCACCTCGGATATTCTCGCCATGCGTAATATCGGGCTTGCCGTTATGGAAAAAATGACCGCGCCCGAATTGCAAATCTACCAGGCGCGTCAGGTCTATGAAGAAGCACTGCACACCTGGACATACCAACACTGCATCGAGACCATCGGGCTGGATCAGGGCGAAATCTACAACCGCTATCGTGTTGTGCCTGCCATTCATGGCAAAATCAAGCTGACCAATCGGCGTCTGGATTCTGTGTTGCGCTCCGATATGGACTTGCGCAAGCCAGACAACCTGCATGAATTTGTCATGGCATACATCTTCTTTGCTGCCATCTTTGAAGGCTGCTGGTTCTATAATGGTTTTACCCCTATTTTCTCGCTACAACGTCGGGGCTTGATGAAAGGCACAGCCGAGCAGCTGCAATATATTATGCGTGATGAAGTCTTGCATGCCTCATTTGGTATTCGTGTGGTTAAGCAAATTATGCTCGAAAACAATATCAGACTTGATCCAAAAGCGATTCGCGCAATGTGGGATGAAACAGAAGCCGCAGAAAAAGCCTATGCGCACTACATTCTGAAAGATCCGATCCTTGGCTACACCGCCGAAGACCACATCGAGCAATTCCGCTTTATTGCCAACCGTCGTGCCAGACAACTGGGCTTTGAAGAACCATACCCGGGCGCACAAAACAGAACACCGTGGCTGGATGAGCAGGCGAATTTGCGTAAAGAGAAAAACTTCTTTGAAACGCGGGTGACTGAGTACCAGACGGGTGGAGCGCTGGATTGGGGGTAACTGACAAGTCGCTATGAAGTGACTCATAAATTGAGAATCTCGCCACACACATTAGGCGAGATTCTTGCCGACACAAAAGCGATAATATCGTTAAGCGCAATAGAAAAATCCTTAACCACAAAAGGTATTAATAGACTCACGAGTTGCTGTGCCGACTTGCCCATCTGCGACCAGGTCATTATCCACCTGAAACATTAAGACTGCCATACTGGTTTTTCTGCCATAAATACCATCAACTTCTCCGGCATCATAACCCAGATGATTGAGGAATAATTGCAATTCGGCGACCTGATAGATATCACCTGAATGGTCGATGTAACCAGTATACAAGTTCTGGGACAGGCGTCCATGAGTGAAATAGCGCAACGGACATCTGGCACTGGAATAATCACTTTCCATTGCTGAAAAATAGTGCAATGGCTGCAAGCGCTTATCAATGACCTGTCTAACCAGCGTATCAAAAACGTGTTTTTGCGGGAAAATAGATCTTAACTCAACTGAATGCACAAACAGAGTTGCCGTAAACCCTGCCTTGTTTCTCAGCTTAATATATTTAAAAGCTGCGCGGCTTAATGTCATCGGCATAACTGGCGTATCCAGGCGGTTAAAGCGTTGTGCCACCGACCAGGATCTGACTCCCCGCGCGTATTTGATATTTTCAAAAACAATGCCCGGTTCGGGACCCGCATTCGCTCCATGATAAGACAGAATCACAGATTTTTTGCCAGTGATTTCCTCAATCGTATTATTGATTAAATTCAGGCGTTTTGTTTGCTCCTCCTGCGAATGTCCCTTCGGCAGGGCATGAACACCAAGCGAAACCAGGCCGGGATCGAGCGCGTAGATTCTGCTTGCTTCTGCCTTGTCAACCCGACAAAAATTGGCAGGATCAGTACATTCCATAAAAACAGCCACGGGGATTTTATGTGAAACAAGGTATTTGACTACATCAAAGG
>JALVDQ010000233.1 GCA_027008885.1 Thiotrichaceae bacterium
GGTTTAACGCGCACGCCGTTTAAATGCACTTTTCCGCCATTTATGGCTTCGGTTGCATTTTTGCGGGTTTTAAAAAAGCGTGATGCCCACAGCCATTTATCCAGGCGTAAACTGCTTAATTCTTGCTGCTGTTGCTCGTCTTGTTGCCTGTTTCGCTGTTTGTTTCGTTTAGAGGCCATTCTACGATGTGCTCCTCAAATTCTTCTTCATTTACATCCTTTTCAAAAACCACCTTGCCCAAAACAGAATGACCGGTTTGGTGGATGCTGTTTTTGTCGCCGGAAACCAGATGATGCCAGTCTGCCAGCCCGCGCCCTTCCATAATGCGCCGATAGGCACAGCTAAGCGGCAGCCATTCAATCTGCTCCAGATTATCCTGAGTCAGGCGCAAACAACTCGGAACGCGAGTTTCACGCCGCCAGTAATCAGTGCAGTGTCCTGTTTGCTGATCAAACAAGTCACACACAATGTCGGTATAATAAACCGATTGTGCTTCATCTTCATCTGCGAGTTTGATTAAACAGCATTTGCCACAGTGATCGCAAAGGCTTTCCCATTCTTCACGAGTCATTTCGGTGAGTGTTTTGCTTTTCCAGAATTGTTGCGTCATGTGTTATTCGGACAGTATCATTTTTTTCATGGGTAATGATTTTTTAAGGCGTTCAAAATCCTTTTTGGCGGCATAATAAAAAATTTCCTTGCCTGCGGTATCCCATAAAACAATCGTGCCTTTCGAGGGGAATAGCAGGTATTGGGCGGTATCATTTACCTGAATTTTTTCTGCGGGTTCGCCAAAAAACCTGATTTGTTTTAAGTCGTAATCGGCAACAGGCAAATATATCAGCCGCCACACGCGCTGTTTATTGGCAAGGCGGGTGTTTTCAATATTGAGTTTGTATTTCCAGTGATTGCTTGGGGTTGAATCCCTGCCTGCCTGTTCTTTTAGCATTTTTTGCAAGAGTGCTTCATCGGCATCCATTTCAGCGACTAAACGGGCTTCGAGAAGACCAAATTTTTTCTTGCCAAAATAGGCTTCCAGTGTGAGCTTTCCATCTTTGGATTGAAACAGTGCTGGCTCGGCAAGCAGTTGCAGGGCAAACATCAGCTCCTTGAATGTCATTGTGCCAACATCTACGCCCAATACATGCGTTGCAGTGTCTGAATTTGCAGTGGCTTTCCAGGGCAATGAGTTTTTGGCTGCCTCCTTGTCTTTGGCGCCACAGGCACTTAATAACAGTATTAAACTCAAAATTAAAAACTTTCTCATTAGAGGGTTCTCAAAAAATAGCTAAGAAAATGCTATGATAACCGATTCTGTTTTAAATCCCCCGATAATTCACAATATGAGTAATAAAAAAGAAAGCGTTACGCTGATTGATAATTCAACAGGCAAGCAGATAGAGTTGCCGATTTTACGCCCCAGCAATGGAATCCCCACCATTGATGTGCGAGGGCTATACAAGCAACTGGGTTATTTTACCTATGACCCCGGTTTTCTTTCGACGGCGAGCTGCCGCAGTTCCATCACGTTTCTGGATGGTGAAGAAGGCATCTTGCAATACGCTGGTTATCCCATCGAGCAACTGGCGGAACACAGTACCTTTCTGGAAGTCTGTTATTTGCTGCTGGATGGCGAACTGCCGAATGAACGAGAGCTTAAACAATTCCAGACGATTATCACCCGCCATACGATGCTGCATGAAGCACTGAAGCGCTTTTATAGCGGCTTTCGTCGTGATGGTCATCCGATGGCGATTATGGTCGGCGTGGTGGGCGCGCTATCTGCGTTTTACCACGATGAGATTAATATTCACGACCCTCAGGATCGCATGATTGCAGCGCATCAGCTAATCGCCAAAATGCCCACGATTGCCGCCTGGTCTTACCGCTATGCGAATGGCTTGCCGTTTACCTATCCTGATAATAGCCTCAGCTATGCAGAAAACTTTTTGCAGATGATGTTCAGTATGCCGACCGAGCCATACAAGGCAGATCCGTTTCACGTCAAGGCACTGGACTTGATTATGATTTTGCATGCCGACCATGAGCAAAATGCCTCCACCTCAACCGTGCGTTTAACCGGCAGTTCAGAGGCAAATCCGTTTGCTGCTGTGTCTGCGGGCATTGCTTCGCTCTGGGGACCGGCCCACGGTGGCGCGAATGAATCGGTGATTCGGATGCTGGTGGATATTGTCGAATCAGACAATGATGTGCAATATTATATTGATCGCGCCAAAGACAAATCAGACCGTTTTCGTCTCATGGGCTTCGGACACCGTATCTATAAAAACTACGATCCGCGCGCGCGCATTATTCGTCAAACCTGCCATGATTTGCTGGAGCATCTGGGTGAGGGAAATGAATATCAGGAGTTGTTTGATACCGCGATGGAGCTGGAACGCATCGCGCTGGAAGATGATTATTTTGTTTCACGCAATCTTTATCCCAATGTTGACTTTTATTCGGGTATTATACTGCTGGCAATGGGGATTCCGCTGAATATGTTTACCGTCATCTTTGCGATGTCGCGCACCGTTGGCTGGATTACACACTGGAATGAAATGATACAGGACCCCGAGTCGCGTATCGGACGACCCCGACAACTTTACACAGGCGCATTACCGCGAGATTATGTGCCACTTGAAAAACGAAAATAGGAGATAAAAAATGAATCTGGATAATGCAATGTTTGCTTTCGCTGGTATTATGATTTTAATCAGTGTTGTACTAACAAAATTCGTCCATCCTGGTTTTATGTGGTTTACCGTCTTTATCGGCGCAAACCTGCTGCAATCAGCCTTTACCGGATTTTGCCCTGCTGCAAAAATTCTCGGCAAATTTGGTTTTAAATCAGGCTGTGCGTTTAAGGGCAAAGAGTAAATACGTTATTAAATGGGTTGGATCAGTTTTGTAGATACCATGAGAGTCACAAAAAGGTCTATCCTCATATTTTA
>JALVDQ010000234.1 GCA_027008885.1 Thiotrichaceae bacterium
ACTCATACCTGAATCCGCATTTATCAGGGACTCAGTTCGTAATGCCGGAGCGCGACCTGCGTTGAGCATACTTCTCGTTCCCACGTTCCACGTGGGAACGCAGCCGGGACGCTCCAGCGTCCCGTCCATAACGCCGAAGCGTAACCTGCATTGAATATGCAAAACACAGTATGGCGCATCGCTACCACTACTCCCGCATTTTCTTTCCCAACACAGACCACACAAAAATATATAAAAAACAGGGGGGATGGGTGTTTCTGATCATATCGTAAAGAGCGCATAAATAGTTTACCTGTCCTGCTGATACTGACCTATAATTAGCGCACTTTAATTTATATTGGGGAATGCTATGCCTTCCGATATAACCGTATCGGACATTATTGCGCTTTGTGGTTTTTTTCTTGCCTGGTACAGTGTCTCGTGGGTTGGTAGACATTATAAGGAAAACGATAAAACCACGCTGAGTAGTATCTCCAAATCTTATCGCAATCAATGGATGCTACATCTTCTTGAACGTAGTAACCGTATGCCTGATGTTGCCCTGATAGGCAATCTGATGCGCAATGTTTCATTCTTTGCATCCACCAGTATTCTGGTTTTGGTTAGTTTGATTGCAATCTTTGGTGTTGTTGATGATGTCGTTAGTATTATTTACGATATTCCCTATGCACAGCATGTTTCCCCTGCCTTTACAAAATTAAAGCTGCTCTTGCTGGTACTCATTTTTGTTTATTCCTTCTTCAAGCTTGTCTGGTCACTGCGCCAGTATAATTCTACCGTGATAATGATAGGTGCTGCACCTGATGTTTTTGAAGAAGATGAAGAACTGTTTTCTTATGCAAACAATCTCGGTATTGTGCTTCACCGCGCGACCAGACGTTTTATAGAGGGTATGCGAGCCTTTGAATATGCCCTGGCAGCACTTGCCTGGTTTATTCATCCCTATCTTTTTATATTGGCAACGATCCTTGTTTCTTCTGTAATTTACCGACGTGAATTTGCATCGAGAACACTAAAAGCCATGGATGATGAAGTGCTATAACGGATAAAAATTAATGCCTAGAAAAATAGATAAAAAATTTTATCCTTACCTGATCATGGTGATTCCACCGCTTCTATGGGCGGGAAACTTCGTGGTTGGCAGAGCCATATCAGATCAGCATGCACCCATAGGGCTGTCTTTTTGGCGCTGGTTTTTAGCCAGCCTGATTTTATTGCCTTTTGTGCTTCGACCCATCTGGCAGCAACGTCAGCTTATCAGGCAAAACTTCTGGCGCATTTTTATCCTTGCGGTTTTGAGTATTAGTTCTTTTAATTCACTGGCTTATATCAGCCTGCAATATACGACTGCAACGAATGCAACGCTGCTAAATTCATTTATTCCGATTTTTATTCTGATTATTACGGGCGTGGTTTTTAAGGAGAAGATTTCCGGAAAACAAATACTGGGCGTACTGGTATCACTGTTCGGTGTGTTTGTGATTCTGTCCCGCCTTGACTGGCAAGTTCTGGCAGAGCTGAAAATCAACAAGGGTGATCTCTGGATGCTGCTTGCCGCACTGGACTGGGCTTTATACTCGATACTTCTAAAATACCTGCGTCCGGCAGATTTAAGCCCCATGCCTTTTCTCGGTATTATGATGATTATCGGCACAATTGTTCTGCTGCCCGTCTTGTTAATTAATCCCTTTAACGAACAACCGCTTCCATTGAATAATGATGAAGTCATCAAGGCACTTGCCTATATTGCGATTTTCCCCTCGATCATCTCCTACCTTGCCTGGAACTATGGAATGCAGAAAATAGGAGCATCAACTGGTGGGCAGTACATTCATCTTATGCCACTCTTTGGCGCCCTTATGGCGGTTGTCTTTCTGGGAGAAAGAATCCAGGCTTACCATATTGTCGGTGGTATCAGCATTGCACTGGGTTTATGGTTAAGTATTCAGCAGCATAAGAAAACCTAGTTCAAGCTCCTCTCGGGCAAAAATATATAAAAAAAGGGGGGGATGGGTAGATGGGGCTACCTTGCTTTTAAGTGTTACCCAATCGTGGTACAGTAAAGATATGGAAATACAATAGGTTTGATATTATGACTATTGCAAAAGACGCAACAGTTAAAAGTCGTATTAACAGTGACTTAAAAGATAAAGTTGATAAAGTTCTTAATTCATTAGGCATGACCTCTTCTGAAGCAATTCGCTTATTTTATAATCAGATTGCCATGCGTCAGGAATTTCCCCTTGAATTAAAAATCCCCAATCAGGAAACAGCCAATGCGCTTAATGCACCATTGGAAAATAAAGGGTATGACAATGTAGATCAACTTTTTGACGACGTACTTAATGAGACAAATTAGAGTTACTGCAAAATTCAAAAAGGATTTGAAAAAAGCAGATAGAAATCCCCGTCAAGACACCTCGAAGCTAAAAGAGATAATTCAGCTATTGGCAGAAAAGGGAGAATTGCCAGAAGCGTATTCAGCACACCCATTGGCAGGTAACTGGAAACCTTTTTGGGATTGTCATATCCAGCCAGATTTTCTATTGATCTATGAAGTAACTGAGACAGAACTTCATTTGAGGCGCTGTGGCTCTCATTCTGATTTGTTTGGGTAGGATGAGCTACAAATAGGACATCCAAAAATTTACAGGTAAATAAGGGTGTCCTTTTTTGCTGACGATTTTTTAAAACAGCATGCGAGAATACACTCTTTACATGCTCTGTCTTCTGTCCTCTGCCCTAAAAGTCGTCTAGCAGCCTTCCGATAACGCGTTGCATTTTTGCTTCGCTGATGATTCCAGGGTAAATGGCAAGAATATCCTGGCGGGGGCTTATTAACACGCTAAAAGGCAGGATGGCATCAGGATTGCCGTACTGGGTCAAAAGCTGCTGAACTGCTTTTTCTTTTTTGTTGCCCGTATTCTCGTCGCTTTCATTATAAGCATTATAGG
>JALVDQ010000235.1 GCA_027008885.1 Thiotrichaceae bacterium
AATTTTTGGTCACCTATTCAAAAGACAATGCAAACCGATTTGCGAAAAGGCGAACATTTATGTGCAATGGCCTTTATAAAACGCCGTTTTGTGCATTCTTTTAATAAGCTTAACCAAATAATGCCCGATGGTTGGACACTATCAGGCTGGGAGCTGCCTAAAACTGTTCCTTCAGTATCTTATCTTGCGGGCGCACATTGGCTAGAACAAGTGATTGAACACGCCGATGAAGCCGTATTTGAGCAATATTATTTACAAGCCTACGAGCTAAGTGGGAGATGTAACAATGAACGGCAAACTCGTCTTAAGTGTCTTGAGCGTTTAAAGAATACTGTACCTAAACAATTATTTAATAAATGGACATCACTTGATGGCAATGTGTTCCATCCTGCTGTTTTGGAGAATGTAAATACTTATCCTGATACCAAACAAGCAGTTAAAACTCAACGGGCATTGAAAAAACTCAATGATCATGTAAAAGAAAAATTACAGGCACAAGACAAACGCTTTATGCCTGCGAGTCCTTTTTATGCCGTGCTAATGATGGATGGTGATTCGCTTGGCAAGCATATGAGCGGTGGTAAGGAAACACAATCTAAGATTACTAAAGCACTAGAGAAATTTACTAAAAAAGTGCAAGACTTGGTTGAAAAACAAAAACACAGTGGCTTTTTAATTTATGCAGGAGGGGATGATGTGTTGGCAATCTTACCACTTGAAGATGCATTAGCTTGTGCAAGCACATTAAGAAGCCATTATGAGAACTGTTTTAAAGGAACAGGTATTCCAACCACGCTATCAGGTGCGATTGAATATGTACATATCAAAACTCCACTGACAAAAGTATTGTTTGATGCGCATCATCTACTAGACGATATTGCCAAAGATAAAACAGGGCGTGACAGTATTGCCGTGCGTGTACAAAAACCAGGAGGGCTAACGCTACAGTGGTCACAACCTTGGGAAATTGCATTAAATGAAAAAGGGGTTGTTATTGATCAATTAGCCGAACAATTTAGAGAAGAGCAGGCGAGTGATGCGCTATTTTCAAGTAAGTTTTTTTATAAAATTAGGGAACGGTTTGATTTGCTAAATCCTGCCATTGATCCACACGGTAAACTTATCCCTATCGCTGTTATAAATCAAAAAACAAAAGATATAGTGAAGCAATCAACTGTTTTAAATCCTACAGAAGCGATTGATTTGATGTGTATGGAATACCTTAACTCTGGTGCAAGCAAAGTAAGTACCATGCAAGAGGCAAAAGATATTATTGAGCCTTTGCTAGAGCAATGTCGTCGTGTTACTAGAGATACTGCTATTGATAATAAAGACGACTGGAAAAGGAGTGATTTTCTACGTGTAGATGGGGCATTACTGGTACGTTTTCTTGCCCATAAAGGAGTTGAAAAATGAGTAAAGTAACAACGACATGGCAATTTGAGGCACAAGACAGCCTATTTTTTCGTGAGTCTCGCCCCATGAATTCAATCGGAAATGCTGAACTAAGCAGTATTTTTCCACCTTCTACGCAAACCTTAATTGGTGCTATTCGTCATGTGTTAGGCGAAATTTCAGGCGTAGACTGGAAAGCATATAGTCAGCAACAACAACAGCATCCGCTCGCTGAGATTATTGGCTATGGTGAGAATATGGCGAGTTTACATTTTTCAGGGATTTGGATTCATAAAGATGGACAACGCCTTTATCCTGCTCCGCTTAATTTAATGTATCAAAATCTTACTTCTCAGCAAGACAATAAGCGTTGCTTCTTTTTAGAGATTGATAGCGAGCCAACCCAGAGTGACCTTGGCAAGATACGTTTACCCAAGCTTTCCTCCAATGATGGGGGAAGTAAAAATCTGGAAAATATCTGGCTAAGTAAGGCGAATTATGAGCGGGTGCTTAATGGTATTCCACCTGAACCTGAAGATTGGTTTATTCTTAAAAGTCCATCACAAACACGGCAAAAAAATAGCCTATTAATTGAAGAACCTCGCATTGGTATTGCGACAAATAGGCAACAACGTGCGGTTAAAAAAGGGCTTTTGTATCAAACTAAACATATCCGTTTAACGGAGGGTGTTAGCTTGTGTATGGACGTTAGCATTGACTCAAAACATCAAGCCATTAGCCAGCAAGCGGATAATCATTTCTTTACTCGCCTAGGAGGAGAGGGGCGACTGGCGAGTATTACACAACACACTGTACCACCGCCTCTAAATGCCCCTGATATTGGAAAATATTTTATCATCTATCTATTAACCCCTTTATTAATTGATCAAACAAAACAAGCGCAATGGCATCCTTTGCCATTAACCGAAATGAAACAGGAACAGGGGGCTTGGACAGGGCAATTAAATGGTATTGAGATCAGCCTACACAGTGCCGTAGTGGGCAAAGCACATTCTGAAGGTGGTTGGGATTTGGCTAAACATAAACCGAAACCACTTAAACCTTATATTCCTGCAGGCAGTGTTTTTTATTGCAGCAGTGAAGCAAAAACACAAGCCATTATCAATGCCTTACATAATCAACAAATAGGAGCAGAACAAGCATTAGGACGAGGTTATATTGCACTCGGTAAATGGCAACAAACAGCACAAGGAGCAAAATAATGAAACGATCAAACTCTATTTTAGGATTATTAGCACAAACCTCTCTCCACGCAGGAACAGGACAAAATACAGGTATTATTGATTTGCCTATTCAACGCGAAGGGCATTCTGGTTGGCCGTGTGTTTTTGGTTCTGCGGTTAAAGGTGCAGTGCGTACTCGTGCAGAAGAAAAACTAGGTGAAGATAATGAAAGTATTGCCTTTATTTTTGGCTCAGAAGCCAATAGTGAACAAAGTTATGCAGGTGCAGTAACCTTTAGTGATGCACGTTTATTGCTTTTCCCTGTACGCTCATTAACCTCACAGTTTAAATGGGTAACCTGTCCTGC
>JALVDQ010000236.1 GCA_027008885.1 Thiotrichaceae bacterium
GCAGAATCGGTGAAGTTTATGCAACCGACCAGATTCAAGCTTCGATGGTTGGTTTCGCACGGCTGCACCAACCCTACGCAACTCAACACACTACGCGAAAATATGCAAAAACAGGGGGGATGGGTAGCAGAGGACAGAAGACAGAAGACTGAACCTGTGACTGAATCTTGCGACAAGCCCTTTTAACAAGCCGAGCAACGCAGATATCAGCGGATCAGGGCTTTCGCCTGTTTGAGCGACGACAGGAGCGAGTTCGAAAGACCCCGCTGATGTCGAGTAGCGCAGGGAACCGCTTGCGGCTTGTTAACAGGGCGGCTTTCTTTTGGATACTTTTTTGTAGCTGTTGACAGAAAAGTATCTCGCAGCCATGTGCAAACCGTTATTTAAAAACACAAAAGTATCAGGCTGCGAAACCCTGCTCAAAATCAGAAACAATTTGCCGCAATAAACCTGTGTTTCATGCGTCACACTACTTAAATAAAGCCATTGAAAAATATGCAAAAAACAGGGGGGGTGGGTATCAGAAGACAGAAGACAGAAGACAGATCCGTAGGTCGGATTAGCTCCAGCGTAATCCGACAAAATCATAGCACTATGTTGGATTACGCACACTAATCCAGCCCGGCATTGAGTTTGTAGGGTCGGTGAAGTTTACGCAACCGACCTGCTAAATTATTTTAACTTGTTAATAATAAATGATCTTAAATAAACAGCGCCCACTCATTATGGGTATCCTCAACGTAACACCAGACAGCTTCTCTGATGGTGGAAAATACAATACGCCTGCTTTGGCTATTGAGCGTGCCAGTCAAATGCTCAGGCAGGGTGCTGATATTATTGATATTGGTGGCGAATCAACTCGACCCGGAGCCGAGCTAGTTCCTGCGGAAGAACAGATCAAACGGGTAATCCCTGCAATAAAAGGGATTCGTCAGCAGCTATCGGATGAGATTACCATTAGTGTTGATACGACCAGCTATGAGGTGGTTGTTGCTGCTTTGGAAGCAGGTGCTAACTGGATTAATGATATATCCGCGGGTGAAGATGCGCGTGATGAAATTGACTGCAACGATGCTATTCTGGAGGATAACTCAAGGGAGCGAATGCTAACACTGGCAGCCGAGCGAAATGTTCCGATTGTATTGATGCACAGAAAAGGTAAGTCCAGCACAATGCAGGATGCGCCAAGTTATCAAAATGTGGTGCAGGAAGTTAAGAATTATCTCAAAGACAGAGCATCACTGGCACTTGAAATGGGTGTTAGCAAAGAAAATATTATTATTGATCCGGGTATCGGTTTTGGCAAACTGCTCCCTCACAATCTCTCTTTGCTGGCAAATCTGGATACATTGGTAAAGCTCGGTTTTCCTGTTCTGTTAGGAGCAAGTCGCAAACGCTTTATTGCTGAGATATGTGGCATAGATGATGCAGAGCAGCGAGTCGCAGGAACCTGTGCAACCACTGCTCTGGGGGTAGATCAGGGCGTAAAAATATTCCGCGTTCACGATATAGAAGAAAACAGACAGGCAGCTGACATTGCCTGGCGTATTAAAAATGGGTAGTTAAACCTGTTGATTACTCAATTCGCAGGTTGGATTAGCGTAGCGTAATCCAACAAAGTGCCATGCTCTTGTCGGGTTACGCTGGGGCTAAGCTACGAAACTGTCTTCTGATGCCCCCCTTTATATATTTTATAGCTATCCATAAGCTATGGATATTATTAGTAGGGTAGGCGTAGCTTTGCGAAACCTACCATAATCGAGGCTTAAATATGCTCGATTATGTGAACTTCACCGACAAAGCTCAATGTGTCGATTGGATTAGCATAGCGCAATCCAACATAGTGCCGCGATTTTGTCGGATTACGCTTGGGCTAATCCGACCTACAAAACTGGTCGGTTAGGTGAACTTCACCGACCCTGCAAAATAATCCCTTAGGTTGCAAAGGGATTAATAATCTCCACTCCGCAATAATTAAAATCTTTTACATTTCGAGACGCGACAGCAAACCCATGATGTAAGGCAATGGCGGCTATCTGTCCATCAAGCACATTCATTGGATGCCCTGTAAGCTTTCCTTCCCCCATTATTTGACCATAGAGAATAGCGGCTTGTTTGTCAAAATCGAGTATCCGATAGCAGAAGGCCTTGTTTATAAATTGCTTAAAACGGTTTTTTAATTGTTGTTTTCGTTTGCCCTGTGGTAATGCATATAGCCCATAATTAATTTCAGCTATGCTAATACTACTAACATATAAATTGTCACTTTTTTGCTTATTTAACCATTGAATAACATTCTGATCAGGCAATGGGCGCATAACTTCAGAAATAATATTGGTATCCAGAATAATCATTCTAATAAATTAACAGGCTGATGCGGGGCGTGATCAGATAACTCCAAATTAATACCATTATCAACACCAAAAAACGTTACCGCCATATCCCCTAAATCACTTGGGATGGAAACTGCCTGCTCAAGAATTTGCCGCACTTCTTCCTCCATTGAAACCCCGTTGATGGCAGCACGCAAACGCAGTCTATTAACAACAGCATCATTCAATTTTCTGACACTTAAATTAGCCATGTTTCATTCTCCTTACAAATACACTTAAATGATAGCACTTGTCATCAATGCCATCAAGAGAAGGCATGATTGCTGTTTTATACCCATCCCCCCTGTTTTTATATATTTTTCAATGGGTTTCTTTAAGTAGTGTGATACATAAAACACAGGTTTATTGCGGCAGATTGTTTCTGATTTTGAGCAGGGTTTCGCAGCCTGATACTTTTGTATTTTTAATGACGATTTGTGCATGGCTGCGAGATACTTTTCTGTCAACAGCTACAGAAAAGTATCCAAAAGAAAGCCGCCCTGTTAACAAGCCGCAAGCGGTTCCCTGCGCTACTCGACATCAGCGGGGTCTTTCGAACTCGCTCCT
>JALVDQ010000237.1 GCA_027008885.1 Thiotrichaceae bacterium
CCTTCAAGATGCCCTCCCAAAAGGGAAGGACTATAGACCAATGGTCTATTTTTGATCAAAAGGGTGGGTCAATTTTATTGACCGCTAGTGGGTCATTTTAGTTGGCCATTAACATCGGTGACTTTTTGCTGGATTGATCTTTGTATGACTGTAGGTATCAATGGTATTGGCAAGTTTAATATGTCATCATCGACAATTACTGGATAAGAGGTTCCGGTGTTTGGCTTGAGAGACCAAACCAATAATGGTTTTGAATGAAGAAAAGCTAACAATGTCTCCTTGTTAATTTGTCCATTTTCTGCAAGGATGGTAAAAGCGCCACTTCCCACATAATTATCCTCTTCTACAATTGTTATTGCACCGCGATAGGTGCGAACCTTAGAGACAATTACATCACCCTTATTTAATTTCCGTTTTGCATTTGCAGGCAAATATTCACCAAGCACTTCGCTAGGTATAATTTCTCCATTAGTTACATTAACACTACCTATTTCAACATATTGATATACTTTTAAGCCATCAACATCGAAAGTGCTTTTATTTTGAGCAAATTCGTTTCCGATAGTTGAATAACCGCCTTTGTAGTTTTTAATTGCGTTTTCTATTTCTTCATATTTAGGCTGGTAGTATTCTGCGTCAATGCGTTCGGCTTGCTGGGTGTCGGAGTAGTTTTTTATAAAAGTAAGCTGATGCTTAGGTTGCCAGTGGGTTAAGCCGAGTTCGAAAAGGAGGAGATTTTCTGCTTCAACCACAATTTAAACAACCCATCCCCCCTCTTTTTCATATATTTTAGGTGTAATTGCTAAATGTGCTTACCTGCCTGTAAGCGTTTGTTATCTCAAGCTAGTGCCACGGTCTTGTCAGGTTACGCTCAGGCTAACCCTACAAAACACAGGTTTGAGCTACTACCCTTCTCGCACTGGGATACGAATGTGACCATCATGGTTTATTTGCCTCTTTCCCCTCAGTCCAGCTCTCTCCTGGTAGAAGGAGTTTTTTGTATTTGGAGGCGTAGTTTAAGTATGCTAAAGTATATACATTGAATATATACATAAGGTGATTTATGACTGATCCTACTGCTACAACTACACCACATATCACAACTCGTGTTTTTAAAAGTGGAAATTCACAGGCGGTTCGTATTCCCCGTGAATTACAGCTTGATGTTGATGAGGTTGAGATTTTCAGGCGGGGTGACGAGCTTGTTATTCGTCCTAAGCGGAAGAACTTATTAGAGGTTTTGGATATTCTTGCGGGCTTCTCTGATGATTTTATGAAGGATGGGCGCGAGGATTTACCGCCACAAGAAAGAGATTTTGATGCATGAACCTGGACTATTTGATTGATACTGATACATTTATTTATATAAGAAATCATCGACCTCCTCATGTTATGGAGCATTTTAATTCGTTGGAAGTAGGTACAGTGGGTATCTCTGTTGTATCTTATGGTGAGCTGTTTCGTGGTTGTGAGCGTAGTGACTTTAAGCAAAAAAATCATGATCAATTGAAACAGTTGATCCAGTTTATTCCTGTTCAATCTCTGCCTATCAATGCGGGTATAGAATATGGGGTACTGCGTACTTCGCTTGAGAAGCAGGGTAATATCATTGGTGCTAATGATTTGTGGATCGCCGCTCATGCGATGGCGCTGGATTTGACGCTGGTTACTAATAATACGAGAGAATTTAGTCGGGTAGAGGGGTTGCACATTGAAAACTGGGTTTAGCAATCGTCTGGTTTTTGGGAGTGATTTCTTTTTACATTGTGATACGAATGTGATCATCATGATAATTTTTCCCCCGAATCTTTTTTCAAGGTGAACTCTCTATGGGTATGATTGATCTGTCCATGGTAATACTTTATTATAAAGGTAATACTACATACTAATAGGTAAACTAACATGTTAGTATCTAACCTGACACAGAAAGGGCAAGTAACCTTGCCAACTAAAATTAGAAAAGAATTATCACTTAAAACGGGCGATAAAATCGCTTTTTCCCTTGAGGGTAATAGAATTATTGCTGTACCTGTTTCTGATGATATTTCTTCTGTTTTTGGAATAATTAAAAGTGATAAATCCGTTTCTGTTGAAAAAATGGATGCTGTTATTGCCGAGGCTGCTTCTGAATGACAGGTATTGATACCAATATATTGGTTCGTATTTTGGTCGATGATGCCGAAGCGATAAAACAATGCAGAGCTGCAAGGGATTTTGTTAGCAAGCAGGATAAAATTTTTATCTGCACTACTGTTCTTGTTGAAACAGTTTGGGTTTTGCAACGCGCTTATGCGGTGGAAAAGAAGCAAATACTGGAAATTTTGCAGCAGTTGCTTTTGCAAAATTCTCTGGTGTTTGAGGATGAACAGCTCATTGAAAAAGCGAGTGATATATATCGAGCTAATAAGTTTGGCTTTTCTGATGCCTTGATTCTGGCAAGTAATAGTCTTAACAATTGTCATTTATATACCTTTGATAAGAAGCTAGGCAAGCATAGCTTAGTAAGCCTATTATCTTCCTGAGCATTATTTATTTTCATTGTGAGTCTGTTGAAGATTGTGTGAAGCATATTCTTTACTTAGTTGTTTGACGCTTTCAAACATAAAATCCAGTGCCTTATGTTTGGTAAAGTTTTGTAGGCATTGTTGTCTAAATTCTTGTTCTGTCGCGCCTTCTTTGGCACAGATAAATGCCCACGGGAGTATGAGTGTATCTTTGATCAGGTCGGCAATATCAAAAACCAGTGCGCCACGGCGTGTCTTTCCGTGTAATACTGCAAAACCATGTGGAATGCCTAATACCCAGAGTGTTGTTGCCGCCAGACCATAAGCAAGATAGTTGCCATGATTGAGAAAGGCGTTGGCATTATCTGCATTTTCATGGTTGCGTACAAAGTCTTTTACTTTGGTGCGGTTGGCAGCAATTT
>JALVDQ010000238.1 GCA_027008885.1 Thiotrichaceae bacterium
TACGGCTGAGTTTGCCTGAGGCAATATCAATGCCTGAAACAGAGGAACCACTGGCGATAGTTTCAGGGGCGAGATAATAGTTTTTTGCGGTGTCATCGCTATTGCTACAGGCTGCGAGAAAAACAGCACTGGCAATCAGACTGAGTTTAAAAAGGTGCTGTGAAGCGACTTGAACACGATATTGAGAAATCTGTGCAGAAACTTGTCCCTGTTTTTTGGTATCCATAATCTATCTCATCCATGAGTTTAATTAATTGACCTATAAACAGTAACGCAAAAAAAATAATGTCAAGCATAAAATAACAATAGGCACAGCATGACCTTTAGGTGTTAATAGTAAGTATTTGAATTATTGATGATAATAAAGCTAAGTATTTTTGCTTATTTTTTTATTTTGATGGTGGAAAATTGATGAGTTTTTACACAATTTAAGATAATCGTATTCAATTTTATCAGAATTTTTGGGTTGGAAACGTATTAAACCACCCCCTCTTTTTTTACAAAAATGTAAAAAAAGAGGGGCTCTGTCCTCAGTCTACTGCCACCCATCCCCCCTGTTTTTTACATATTTTTGCGTAGCCTGTGTTGAGAAACAATACACAGGTCTATTTACTGGTTTTGCGTATCTTATCTGTCATACCAGGGCGCTTCCTGAAACTTGCCATTATGATAATGAAAGACCCTGTCACCAATGATTATGCTGCGGTCATTATAATTCCAGTACCATCCCCGCCCTGTTGTGGGCGATCTGACTGGTCCAAGGTGTTTTATTTTGCGTGCCTTGCTATTGACTTCAAAGCGTTGCAGTTCATTCCCGTAGCTTTGGTTTTTATTATCATTCGTATCCATCACCCCGGAAACAGGCAGGAGAACGCGTGTAATCCCCGATTTACCAACTTTCAGCGTGGTAAGAGCATGATAATCATAGGCTATGGGTGTGTCACTACTGCTATCACCAATGACCAGCTTGTTAACTTCTCTTGGGCGATCTGGCTTGCGTATATCAAATAGTGATAGCTTGACACCATTAATGCTTCCGTTTTTGTTGGCATCTTTTCCTATTCCCAGGAGTAGTCCATTTTCAAGCGGGTGCATATAGTCTGAAAAGCCCGGAATGACTAATTTACCCGCAACCTTCATTGCGCGGGGGTTACGCATGTCGATAACATATAAGGGATCTGTCTGGCGGAAAGTCACAAAATAGGCGTAGTCATCAAACAGACGCGCACCATAAAGTTGCTCATTCTTTTTGCCCAGCACTTTTGGATAATAACGATTAGGCAGGCGCGATAATGTCACCAGTTGTTTTTTTCCAGGCTGTTCGGCAAGTGCAGTTAAGATAACGGGAGAGCGTGTTGCCGGGTCGTTTGATTTATTATTTTTGTTTTTGCTGTTCCAGTTGTATGTGACGACACGCAGATTGCCGCGTTTGTCTTCATCCAGTTGAAATGTGCTGGTATTCTTCCAGCCAAAACTTCCCAACACAATACCCGAGCCACGATAGTCAAGACCATTGTTTTTATAGGCGAATTTATGAATTAGTGTTTTTGTGTCATGGATGGGATAGCGATTTGTATCAATCTTGTATTTTGGCTTGCCGTTAGAATAACTATTATAAAAAAAGCTGCTTAGATAAAGCGCCTTTTGTGAGGCGTAAATCGTCTCTGGTGAACCAAAATAGGCAATGCCGTCATACTTAAAATTAGGCGCAGAAAGGTCAACGGTGACAATACTGGTCAATGAATAAGACTGGATTTCGTCCATATTCAAATAAAAATTACCTGAATTGACCAATGAGTGTGTGCCTGGTTTTCCTCTTTCAGAATAATGGGGGAGTTGATCGTTGACTCGCCATTTTCTGATTCTGTTGACCAGGCGTTTTTTCTCCAGCTCATACTGTTGTTGGCTAAGCGGCTTGTTCGTATCAATGTATTTATTGGTAGAAGGAAGCTGAAATGAATAAGTATTCATAACCAGGTACAGCCTATTCGCAATACGGCGAGTATCGCGGCTGGCTCCTTCAAGATTAACCTGGCGAATAATCCTTGGTTGAGTCTTATTGTGAATATCAATATAGATTAAAGTGGTTGTAGAACCGTGTCTTCTGGGGTTTACCAGATTTTGATAGGTATCCCCGACAAGTACCAGTTTTTGCTGTGCAGCTAAAAGATATAATCCCTTCAAGTGTAAGCGCTTGTTAAAGCCCATGCTGGAAACTTGCTTTAATTTGCGTCCCTGAAATTGGGTATCATAAATTCTCAGCCCTGCTCCCTGTGATTTGTCGATGGCAAACAGATAACGTCCGTCAGTCTTAACCAGATCAGCCTCGTCAACTCCCTGTTCGCGTACATTGGTGCTGGATGCACCCCTTGCGACAGGTGCTCTTCTGGCTACGACGCTGCGCTGCACTCCTCCTCTTCTTGCAACAGGAGCATAATTTCTGGATTGAGCAAAGCCACCTGCCTGACCTGCTGAAACAGTGACTTTATAAGGACCTTTGTTAGAGATGACATTGGTAATGGTAATCTTTCTTATCAGGGTATCCTGAACCAGTTTTTCAATTTCCTGGTGACTCAGGCGTTTAAGCAAACCACTGCCATCATCAATGGGCTGTGCCTGAAGCGGGGAAAAATAAAAAACCAAACCCAGAAGCAGGAAAGAGAAGAGAGGTTTTATTATAATTTTCATAAATACATTCCTTTATATTATTTTCTCCAGCATGACTATGCAAATCTTACGCTGAGTAGTTACAAAAATAGGACAGTAGTTAAGCAAATTAATTCAATTTATATGTATCTGTATTAAGCAGAGGACAGAAGACTGAGGACAGAAGACTGAGAGCAGAGTCTTGGTCGGCTTAGCCTAAGCGTAAGCCGACAAGAGCATGACACACAAAAATATATAAAAAACAGGGGGGATGG
>JALVDQ010000239.1 GCA_027008885.1 Thiotrichaceae bacterium
TCATGCACCCCACCCTTGCGCATAATGGCGGCCTGGGCGACGGGATTGCGTCGATTATGTCTGGTAGGCATTTTGCCCTCCTTTTTCTTGATTTAAAGTTAGTCTTGGTTGTAGTTAAAGCTGTGTTTTGCAGGTCGGGTTAGCCTAAGCGTAACCCGACAAGCCCGACAAGTTCGTTACGCTACCTCAGGCAGCATAAACCAGTAAGGGTTCTTGACTTTACGATGTAGCTTCTGGACACGTTTTTCCCGCATAAGAAATTTGGGTCCCTGTGGTGTTTTCTGAAAAGCAAACTGTTTTGGCAGTTTGGTATACAGTGAACGCGGTGGTTTGCTGTATTTGATGTTTTTCAGTAAAGCACCAATTTCGAAGCTGTGATAGTAAATACGTCCAATACCCAAGTCATGCCGAATAAAGTCAATGGCGGCTGCAAGCATTGCCTCTTCCCATACTTTGGTATAAGGCGCAAGCACCTCATCGGCATAGATTTGAAGCTCTTCCTGGGTGTATTCAGCATAAACTTCATCGCTATCTTTTACTGCATCCCGCACGCTACGAATCCAGTCACACTGAATCTCTTCAATCAGCACTTCGCCGGTTTTGAAATCCATATCCAGGCGTACCCATGCCAGCGTATTGCGGCTACCTTCTTCCAGCGTTGGGTGTCCACCCCAGTTAAAGATATGTGGATCATCAGGGTGGAGTAAACGCTGCAATGCCTGGGTATGATCATTTGCCATATTTAACTGCAAAACCAGATGATAACCTTTTCGGCTCATTTGATTCCACTGCCAGTCTTTTTTGCCCTCACCCCATTGATCCAGAGTGGTGACAAAAGACAGCGGCTTTTTATCCCAGATCATATCTAGCTGGTCTGCTGTGATTTTTCCATTTCCTGCCATTGCCATTGCTTTTTTTACAGGTGCCTTATTCAGCAATTTTGCATACGGTGACTGTTTTAGTTCATTGATAGACATCACCTTGTCACCAATGTAATCCTTTAGCAACATTAAAGCATAACGGTCGCGGAAATAGTAAAACTTGTTACGATTGCCTGAAAGGCAGGCCAAAATTTCTTTGACTTCTTCGAGTTCCATAATATTTTTTCTCTACTCAGGAAAACATACGACTCATGTATGTCACCTGATTATTGATTTATCATTTCATAATCGTTTTCGTTCCCGATTTTTCAGGGTTTGTTTTATGAGACATATCCCTTCTCTCGGGAATTTCCAACTCGTTGAATTTACTTGTAAATTAATTTCAAAATTCATTTAAACTCTCCTCATATGTTCGTTTGTAAAAAATATGTAAAAACAGGGGGGATGGGTATGTATAGTATTGCAATCAAAACCCGTCCGTTTACCCTTGTTTACCCTTTGACGCAAAGCACCTGCTTTAAGGTGTGTACCACTTCAACAAGGTCATGCTGGTTTTTCATAACCTCATCAATGTCCTTGTATGCCGACGGAATTTCATCCACCACGCCTTTGTCTTTACGACATTCAACACCATCGGTGAGTGCCTCAAGATCAAAGCGGTTAAAGCGCCGCTTTGCCATGGTACGGCTCATTTTGCGCCCTGCGCCATGAGAGCAGGAACAAAACGAAGCCTTGCTGCCCTTGCCGCGTACAATAAACGACTTTGCGCCCATGCTGCCGGGGATAATCCCGAGATCATCGACACCTGCCCGAATCGCACCTTTGCGCGTGATAAATACATTCTCGCCAAAGTGCGTTTCCTGTTGCACATAGTTATGATGACAATTAATCGCTTCTTTGGTTGCAACAAATGGTGGCAATTCAGCTTGCAGTGCTTTTACCGTCAGCCGCATCATTTCACGACGGTTAATCATGGCGTAATCCTGCGCCCAGTTAACCGCTTCGACATAATCATCAAAGTGCTGCGAGCCATCCGTAAAATAAGCAAGATCCTTGTCGGGCAATCGACCTAAGAGATTACCCATATCCTTTTTTGCAAGGCTGATAAAATATCGCCCAATGGCATTACCAATGCCGCGACTGCCTGAATGCAACATAATCCAGACGTCATCATTCTCATCAATACAAAGCTCGATAAAGTGGTTTCCACCACCGAGTGTGCCGATTTGACGACCCCAGGTATGATGAAAATTACGCACCATGCGAATCAATCCTGGGTGTTTATCCAGAATCTTGCGCAGTGGTCTTTCCATCGAATTCCAGGTGGATGCGTTTATCGCCTCACGTTTGTGCATATTAAAACCAACCGGCACTTTTGCCTCAATCGAACGCCGCGAACGACGCAAGGAATCCGGCAAGTCATGCGCTTTCAGTGAAATACGCACGGCATTCATGCCGCAACCAATATCCACCCCGACGGCTGCCGGAATAATGGCGTTTTTGGTTGGGATCACTGATCCCACCGTCGCACCCTTTCCCAAATGCACATCCGGCATGGCAGCAATGTGATGGTGAATAAAAGGCAACTGCGCGATATTCGTCAATTGCGTCATTGATTCACTGTCAATGTCATTGGTGTAAATTTTTACCGGGACTTTGCCTTTATTTAATGTTTTAAAAACTGGCATAACATAACCCTTAGTTATTGTTTTTTAAGGCGAACGCCGACCTCAAGCCTGCGCTCGATTTGTAATTTTTTCAGGGCAATAAAAAACCCTGAGGATGGGCATCACTCAGGGTTTAAATGTCGATACAGAAAGAATCTGTTTTTTCATTTGATGCTGAGTAACGCTAGTGTAACCAGGCTCCCAGCAAATTGGCATGGGAGACCTAGATTCCTTGTTTCCTTATTCGATTAAACATTTAATTGTCTCCTATGTTGAAAAAAAATAAATTCAGTTTTTTGCAGTTGCATTTAAAGTTGCATTTACATTTATACATAGCTCACTGTCCTCGGACAGCGTATTGCGAAC
>JALVDQ010000240.1 GCA_027008885.1 Thiotrichaceae bacterium
TTTTCGCGCCCATTAAACACGAAACATACGTGAAATAATTCGTTCACCGGCGTATTCATGCCAGCCTGCCGCAAGTACATGCGCAATCAGGTAAAACCACATCAGGTTGCCAAATAATTCATGCACTTCTGCGATATTTTCAAATAGCGGATTCTCAAAGCCTTTGCTGCTGTATTCCATAACAACATAAAGACCCACACCAGAGGCAGCCACAGCGGTAGCAATGAGTATCCCAAAACCATGTATCAAGCCAGCCAAACCGCCATGTTCAGAAGCATCAGGCAGTTTCTGTTCTTTCATTACATACTGTATTTGAGATTTTATTTGTTGCACTCCACCTGCTTTTAAAAAAGGAAAAAGATTAGTTAGTTTTACATCATTATTTGGTAAAAACATCCATAACCAGTGTAAAAAAAGCAAACCCGCAGCAACAAGTCCAATAATCTCATGTCCTTCCATTGCCCAAATTCCCAGACTGCCTGCCTCATCAAATTCATCTGGTGGAACCAGTACTAAAGACAAAACAAGCTGGATTGTCAGGCTGAGCGCAATTGAAGCATGTAGCCATCGTGTTATTTTTGACCATTGATTTAAATTATTCATATTGATGTCCTTGCGGTTTAAATTTCGTTAGTGGCGCTATTGTAATGTGCCTAATCAGAAAAATACTATAGGGTATATGGAGCATAAAAGCATTTATCCGGCATTTGCCGGATAGCTCCAAACTTGAATTTATGTAGCGCGAGTCATCTAAATGACATTTTTTCCAATCTATTCGGGTTACACTACCCCGAGTCCATGAGCAATTACAAATAGCATACAGGCGATCAAACAGACATTAAGGATAAACATAATGAGTAAAATGCAGGAAATTGAGATAGAGCGTTACCGTGACCAGATCA
This sequence comes from Thiotrichaceae bacterium, assembly GCA_027008885.1. Classification (GTDB taxonomy): domain Bacteria; phylum Pseudomonadota; class Gammaproteobacteria; order Thiotrichales; family Thiotrichaceae; genus Cocleimonas. The sequence goes on from JALVDQ010000240.1 coordinate 903, forward strand.
GAAAAGATGTGCGCCACCTGATTGAGCGCTACCGTGAAATTATGGCATGGGATATTCCGGAGAATGATCCACTTGAAGCAGACCGACTAATATTTAGTGCGGTTCATGCGGCTCTTGATGAGGTAGAACAAAAAAACAAAATCACCTGAATCCGTGCAACTAATGCGGATCGGGGTTAATCCAAAAGAGGTTTTTATCATGAAAAATCCACAAAAAACACCTTCAATTTTTCGCCATCCTAATGGCTGGTTTCATCGTATTGTGCTGAGTGAGGCGGTATTGGGCATCTTGCTGGTATTGTCTTTTATTGGCGTGGCATATACCGATGTCGCTGGCGTGCATAGCCTGAATTTCTGGCTGTGGATGATTCCTGTTTTTGCATTTGCGGCAATCGTGCTTGAATGGTCTCGATATGTTCGCGGTGAAATTGATGGATTTCATTTTATACGCCAGCAGCTTTTGCACTGGACTGCGGTTTTTATTGCAATCAAGCTGGTCTTTATCTTGCTGCATATTGGTCGTTTGCCAAGTAATGCGGCATCTTATATTTTAATGACCATTATGAGCCTCTCGACCTTTTTAGCGGGCATCTATATTGGCTGGCGTTTTATCCTGCTGGGAATATTTATTGCCCTGGCAACCGTCTTTGCCGCCTATCTGGAAGCCTATGTCTGGGTATTGATTCCAATTGCTATTGCGATCATTGTGGCAGGTTTATATATTGCCTGGCGTGAGTTCAAGACCAAGTCTACAAGCTAAGAATCATACTAAAAAAAGCAAGCAAACTAACGCTGACCAGCAACAGGCTTAACAGATTAATTTGCCAGGCGGGACGCAGATCAACATCCAGATGAGCTATTTTTAGATGCAAGTGGTTATATCGCCAGGCAGCCTGTGTAAATGCCAGCATGGCGAATACAATCAGCACGCTGGCAAGCAAGGTGACTGTCCAGAGCAGCATGTCGGTTTTCAAAAATTTAAACACGCCGATGCCTGCCGCCAGAAAGGAAAGACCTGTGCGTAACCATGCCTGGTAGGTTCTCTCATTAGCAAGCACTGTTCTATCGAGCGCCAGAGCATTACTATCCGGGATTGCTAATTGTTTCATAAGTTATTTACTCGTGAGTCCTAAGCTCTTGTCTTAATGTCTCAAGTTTCTCGCGATACGCTTGTGCGTCACCGTAATCAACAAACTTTTCGGCGTGTTGATGCAAGCTGACGCTACGACGCGCATGTTTAATCGGACACCAGTATTGCTCGGTTCGGGCAAATACTTCACGAATCAGTTCGATTAGACCATTGCCATAGCCACAATACATACAGTTAAATTTTTCTATGGCGTTTAAATAAGCCAGATGATGACGGTCAATGATAATATAGTCCGCCCGTTTGACAATCGGGATGCCATATACCCGAAAACAAGTTTGCTGATAAATAAATACCGCCAGATCAAGCAAAATCAAGGGAAAAATGACGCTATAAATAATCGGTGCGGTTAAGATATGGGCGGGTCTTGCTTTTATTAAATAGCGCCACACAGAGGTGCGGTGACTATGTTGAAAATCCCGCATACGCTTGTCAAAAATGACTTTGCCTTTTTTCAGGTTATATTGAAACTGGGCACGTTTTTCTGCTAAAAGACGATCAAATTCCTGATTAAGCTGTTTCTGCAAGCTATGAATTTGAGACAGTATTTCTTCATATTGTGATCGTGGCATAAGTCTTCCTGTAAATTTTTAGTTTCTGGCACCTGCTAATGAGTGACTGGTGTCCAGTCTGGCTATCAGCTTTCACTCACTACCACTCCTGTTCCCAAACAGATTTCCAGCAACAGGAAGCCACTGCTAATTCCGTGAATACCATAGCCTCCCCCTAAAAATATATAAAAAAAGGGGGGGATGGGTATTACACAGTATTAAGCTTACCTATTTAAAAGGATGACGAAGCATTGCTCAAGCTATTTTTTATTTTGTTATCCCGCTTGAGCGCTGACTCTAAACGGCTCCTGCATGATTTGCAGCCCGGCTTTTGCCAGTGCATTCAATACGGCATGTAGCGATGCGCCAACAATATCGCTGCTTTTGCCCGCTGCACAATAACGCTGGGCATTGATGCTGAGTTGCACATAGCAAATGGCTTGTGACTGTTCGCTGCTGCCAAGCGTGTGCTCGTTGTAATCAATAATAATGATATTGCTGTCAGAATGTGCATTCAATGCAGCAATAAACGCATCAAGAATGCCACAGCCACTGCCTTTCAGCTTGATGCAGTGATTATCCCGCAGTAACTCGACTGTTAATTCATCCGTGCCATTGCTGCGGCTGGTGGCGTAATTCTTAATCTCATAAGGGTTTTTAACATCCAGATAGGTCTGCCTAAAAATAGTGTAAAGCGTATCTGCACTCAGCTCTTTCTTGCCGGTATCGGCTACCTGCTGCACATGCGGACTGAAATCGACCTGCAACCAGCGCGGCAGGTGCAGTCCATAATCCTGCTCCAGCACATACGCCATACCGCCTTTGCCGGATTGACTGTTAATGCGAATTACTTCCTGATAGCTGCGTCCGAGATCTCGCGGATCAATCGGCAAATAGGCAACTTCCCAGGGATAATCTTCACCGTGTTGCTGGCGATTGTGTCTGTCAATCGCCAGGCATTTATTGATGGCATCCTGATGACTGCCCGAAAAGGCGGCAAACACCAGTTCACCCGCATAGGGATGACGCGGATGCACCGCAATTTGAGTGCAACGCTCAACCACATTGATGATTCTGTCCATTTGCGACAGGTTCAGCTTTGGGTCGATGCCCTGGCTATAAAGATTAAGCGCAGCAGTGACAATATCCATATTGCCAGTGCGCTCGCCATTGCCCAGTAGCGTACCTTCCAGCCGTTCTGCGCCTGCCAGCAATCCCAGTTCGGCAGCAGCGATAGCGGAACCCCGGTCATTGTGTGTATGCAGGCTGATGCAGATGGCTTCACGCCGTGCAATATGATCATTAAAATATTCGACCTGATCGGCATAAATATTCGGAGTTGATGCTTCCACCGTGGCAGGAATATTGAGGATGACTTTATTCTCCGGGGTCGGTTGCCAGACATCAATCACCGCATTGCAAACCTCAATCGCGTAATCCATTTCGGTTTGCGAAAAACTCTCTGGCGAATACTCAAACTGCCACTCTGTCTCAGGCTGCTTTTCTGCATACTGTTTGACCATTCTGGCGCCAGCAACTGCAATCGCCCTGATTTCAGCGCGTGATTTCTTAAAGACGCGCGCCCGTTGTATGCCTGAAGTTGAATTATACACATGCATAATCACCCGCCTTGCGCCTTTCATTGCCTCAAAACTGCGTTTAATCAGGCTTTCCCGCGCCTGTGTCAGCACCTGAATCGTAACATCATCAGGTATGCGCTGTTCCTCGATCAGCAGACGCACAAAATCAAAATCAGTCTGTGAAGCCGCAGGAAAACCGACCTCAATCTGCTTAAAACCCACATCCACCAATAGCTCAAACATTTGCAGTTTTTGTTCCGGGGTCATTGGCTCGATTAATGCCTGATTACCATCGCGCAAATCGACACTGCACCACTCGGGAGCCTGCGTGATCTGCTGATCCGGCCAACGTCTGTCGGTTTTTCCAAGAGGCTCAAAAGCCCGATACTTTTTGTGATTGTATTGAGACTGGTTAACTTGTTTTCGCCTGGAGAGATTCATTTGATTCACCTGTATTGCTTGCTGTTGTTTTCGATAAAGAGCGTATAAAGAGACTATAAAGCAGAAGCCTTGGCGAATGATTGCAAAAACAACTGTTATTTACTTGCTTATTGGTGAAACTCACTCTAAATTAAAAAAATAATAATTTTATTCACTAATTAAAACGACTCTAATGATAAAACTGGATCGAATTGACAAACACATCCTCAACCTGATGCAGGTGAATGGACGCATTTCCAATCTGGAACTTGCCGAGCAGGTCGGTTTATCAGCAACCCCCTGCGCCCGACGAGTTAAACGACTCGAACAATCCGGGCTGATAGATCGCCATGTAACCCTGCTAAACCCCGAAAAACTGGGATTAGACCTGACTGCAATAATCGGCATTTCAATGGATCGCCACACACCAGACCGCTTCGAACTGTTTGAAAAAGCCATACGCGAGATGCCAGAAGTTATTGAATGCAGCATTGTCACAGGGCAAGCGGCTGACTTCCTGCTGAAAGTACTGGTCAAAGACATGCGTCAATACGAGAAATTCTTACTCGGCAAACTGACCAGACTGGAAGGCGTGACTGGCGTACACTCCAGCTTTGTATTGCGCCAGGTGATTAATAAAACACAAATTCCGCTGTAGAGTCCGCTGTAGAGAATGCTAAGGCTACAAACCACAAATATAAAAATATGTAAAAAAAGGGGGGGATGGGTGACAGAGAACAGAGGACAGAGGGGCAGCTGTAGGGTCGGTGAAGTTTACGCAACCGACCAGATTTGAGCTTTGATGGTCGGTTTCGCAAAGCTACACCGACCTACCATTCTCAACGCCTGACTACGCAGAAAAATATATAAAAAAAGGGGGGGATGGGTTGCAGAAGACAGAGGATAAAGGATAGAGGACAGAGGATAGAGCATATTTCATTCCCACGTTCCATGCGGGAATGCAGTCCAGACGCTCCAGCGTCTCGTTCTTCGACAAAGGCTACGCAAAATATATAAAAAACAGGGGGGATGGGTATAAATGTTTTCTTTTTTATATTGCATTGTTCCCATGCTCCGTGTGGAAATACATTTGTTATGTTGTGTTGCATAACCCAAAATCGCAATATATACTATATGGTATATACCAAGAAGAGCATAGTATGAACCCACAAACTGCAAAAATCTTTATGAATGGTCGTAGCCAGGCAGTTCGTTTGCCAAAAGAATATCGTTTTGATACGGACGAAGTATATATTTCCAGGCAAGGAAATAAAGTTATTCTTTCTGCTAAAGAACCATCCTGGGACGATTTCTTCGATACAAAATCTAGCTTTGACGATACATTTTTAAACGATAGAGATAACTCTCTGCCTCAAGAAAGAGACTTTTAATTAATGTATATGCTTGATACAAACATATGCATTTATGTTCTTAAAAATCGTACAGATAAATTAAAGCATAAATTCAAAGCAACCAAGAATATTTATATTTCATCAGTTACTTATGCTGAGCTTTGCTTTGGTATTGAAAACGGTGAGCCTTTACTTAAAAAGCAACGCTGGAAAGAACTTAACCTTTTTACTCAAAAGCTAATAATAGAACCATTCGAAGAAGAGGCTGCAAAAGATTACGGTTTAATTAGGGCTACACTTAAGAAACAAGGTAACCTGATCGGTAACAATGATCTTTTAATTGCCGCTCATGCTCGTAGTTTAAACATGATTTTAGTCACAAATAATACCGCTGAGTTTCAGAGAGTAAGCAACCTGAATATTGAGAATTGGGTGTGATTTTGTATCAAAAAAAAGGGGGAAGAAAAAATAAATCAGTTTTTACCTCAACTGATTGGAGTGATTTATTCCGGCTAATACAATTTTTTAGTTCTTGAGGTGTTAATTTAGCTTTTTCATCTTCTTTTTCTTTTAGTAACTGTTTCTTCTCTTCTATTAACTTCTCACCTCAATGGAATTACCAAAAATTGGGAACTTGATACAATCCACCCTCAAGTTTTCTCATTTGCATCACTCTGTTGCAACAAAGCCTCCCAGCCATCCAAACCCTCAGGCATTCCCAACTGCGGAGCCAAACCCGCCAATGCTTCCAAAGCCTGTGCCAGATTCATGGGTTTTGCTAATTGATAAACCCTTAGCCAGGTTTGCATGGCTTTATCACGCTGTTTATTTTGATAATAAATAAACCCCATATTAATTAAAGTTGCGCACATACCCGCGTTATCGCCAATCTCCTGTCTTATCTTGAGCGATTGTTGCAGGTATTTAAGCGCGGTCTTATAGTCACCACGCGCATGGGCTGTTGTAGCCATATTATTGAGGGTTGTGCCTTCGCCAAACTTGTCGCCAATCTCCTGTCTTATCTTGAGCGATTGTTGCAGGTATTTAAGTGCAGTCTCATAGTCACCGCGCGCATCGTATATTTGAGAGATATTATTGAGGGTAGTGCCTTCGCCAGACTTGTCGCCAATCTCCTGTTGAATCTTGAGCGATTGTTGCAGGTATTTGAGCGCGGTCTCATAGTCACCGCGCGCATGGGCTGTTGTAGCCATATTATTGAGGGTAGTGCCTTCGCCAGACTTGTCGCCGATCTCCTGTCTTATCTTGAGCGATTCTTGCAGGTATTTGAGCGCGCTCTCATAGTCACCGCGCGCATGGGCTGTTGTAGCCAGATTATTTAGGGTAGTGCCTTCGCCAGACTTGTCGCCAATCTCCTGTCTTATCTTGAGCGATTCTTGCAGGTATTTGAGCGCGGTCTCATAGTCACCGCGCGCATGGGCTGTTGTAGCCAGATTATTTAGGGTAGTGCCTTCGCCAGACTTGTCGCCAATCTCCTGTCTTATCTTGAGCGATTGTTGCAGGTATTTAAGTGCAGTCTCATAGTCACCGCGCGCTTTGAATATTTGAGAGATATTATTGAGGGTAGCGCCTTCGCCAGACTTATCGCCAATCTCCTGTCTTATCTTGAGCGATTGTTGCAGGTATTTTAGCGCGGTCTTATAGTCACCGCGCGCATCGTATATTTGAGAGATATTATTGAGGGTTGTGCCTTCGCCAGACTTGTCGCCAATCTCCTGTGTTATCTTGAGAGATTGTTGCAGGTATTTTAGCGCGCGCTCATAGTCACCGCGCGCATGGGCTGTTGTAGCCATATTATTAAGGGTAGTGCCTTCGCCAGACTTGTCGCCAATCTCCTGTGTTATCTTGAGCGATTGTTGCAGGTATTTGAGCGCGGTCTCATAGTCACCGCGCGCTTTGAATATTTGAGAGATATTATTGAGGGTAGTGCCTTCGCCAGACTTGTCGCCAATCTCCTGTAGAATCTCCAGCGATTCCTTATAGTTTTTATGTGCTTTTTCCAGTATTCCAATACTGTCATATAAACGACCCAATTCATTTAATAACTTTGCACGGTAGGCATTTTTTTTTGTATTTTCATCGAGTAAGCTCTTTAATGTTTGAATCCAGTCCTTTTTTTCAGATTCACTCAAACGCTCAGCAGGAGCAACCTCGCCAGAATAAACCTCTTTTAGCTGTTTTTGTACAGATTCTAATACTTCAGAATCGGTCGAATAATCATAGACATTACTGTACCAGTCATAAAAATCCGGGGCATATTCTGCCAGAGTATCCATTGCATAGCGGGGGATAAAAACAACCAAAGGGCGATTAATTGCCGCTAATGAGGAACGTCTCCAATTGATTTGCTGTAAATTTTTTCTTGCTATTTTTTCATCAGGGGGGAGTAATTCTGCAAAGTCATATAAAAATACAATCGCATCTTCCGGGGCTTTTTCCAGAGCTTTGTTTAGCCAAACGTCCAGGGTTATTTGTGTTAATTCTTTGGCATTGATATTGAGTTCGATAACAGGGCGAGAGATTTGTTGTTTTAGTTTGTGCGTAATCTTTGTTAATGTCTGGGGAAAGTTGACCAGAGCAAAAAATAAAACAAACTGGTCTTCTGTGCGGGATAATGCGCGAATTAAGCGAGCGTTGATTTGTTCCACGCTTTCTGGCGTTTCTGTGACTTTTTCTGACGCTGTTTGTTTATTCACTACCTTTCTCTAATGCCTCTTTAATCCAGGGTATTTGATAGATAACAGGGTGTAAATCTGCCCAACGGTCTCCATTTTGATATTCAAGAACCAGACGCAAATTAAGCAGGCGTGCAGCGCTTTCGTCCGCCTGTATACGCTTTGTCCGAGCGACCTGTTTAAGGTTTTCAATATCATCATTACGAATAAGGCGATCATATTCTTTTTTTAATGTGTTAATCGCATACTCTATATCGGCATCGACTATTTTTTCTTCATCGGTATCGGTAGACATTCGGATTAAACGCATCAGGTCCCGTACAACACCACCACTGGTTTTGACCAGTTTTATCACAAGCTCCTGATGGTCAAAAACCTTGTTAATATCGACTCTTTTTTCAATCACCTCACACAGTTGTTTAATGCCCTGAATATTTATTTTAACCATTGGCAAAACACTAACGGCATCAAAATCTGTTCCCAAATTCTGGTTATACACCAGTGATACCGGTACGGTGTAAATGATATGACATTGCGGAGAACGCAGCTGTTCGGCATGTTGAATAAACAGTTCGCTGTGTGTTGAGCAACCTTCATTGTTTAATTCGTAGTGCATTTTTTCAATACCATCGACAATTAAAACAAGGTCTTTATAATCATTGTTTTGTACCGTTTGCCTTGCTTCGCCAATCAAGGTATTGAGCTTCTCAATAAAAACACTAATTTCACGTTTTAGATTTTTTCTTAGCGTTTCACGTCTGCTACTGGCTGCTTTAATATTGGCGGTAATACTGCTAAACAACTCGGCAAAAAAGGGAATTGTTGCGCCCACTTTTGCCCTGCTTTGTATGCCTATATCACTCGTAATATCATTCTTTTCTTCAAGAATTTTATCCACAAACCAGTCAGAAATATTTTTTAGTAGTTTTTCTGATATTGGCATATCCCAATCAGCCATTGTCCTTTGTACTTCTTTGGCAATAGCCACTAAAACATCCAGATAATTAAGCGAGCCTAAATCAAGTATTTCTTCTATATCCATATAAATGGTAAAGAATTTATTTTTTTCCAACTCATGCTTTAAGCGAAACAGTTCGGTTGTTTTCCCTGAACCACGATGCCCGGTAAACAAGATTTTGACCTGCGCATATTCATCACTTCTACTAATATTACGCGTAATAGATTTTGCAAAGTGCTTTCCACCTCGACTTTCTGTTAAATCAACATAGCGCATATCATCTGCTTTTAACGGCAGATCTGGATTACATACGCGATAGGCTTCATCAATATTTGTCGCTATTTTAGGAGTCATGATTTTTTATAGTCAGTGTGTTGAATACAAAGGTTGTTAAATAATAACACAGCCCAGCCAGGACTTGTTTTTTTGTTGCCGCAAATAGCCTTCTAAAAATATGAGTCGGGAGATTCTGTAAAAATATATAAAAAACAGGGGGGATGGGTGACAGAGGACAGAAGACAGAGGACAGAAGACAGAAGAAAAATGCACTTTATCGTCAGACAATGGAATTAAAAAAGTATTAAAAACAGGGGGGATGGGTATAAATGTTTTCTTTTTTATATCGCATTGTTCCCATGCTCCGTGTGGAAACGATACAATACCGCGAACATACAGCGAAGCTAAAAAATGAAATACAAAGACTTACGAGATTTTATTGCGCAACTTGAATCCAGAGGCGAGCTTAAACGCATTAGTGCCGAGGTTGATCCTTATCTTGAGATGACTGAAATCTCTGACCGAGTGTTGCGTGCAGGCGGACCTGCCTTATTATTTGAGAATCCCAAAGGCTTTGATACGCCTGTATTGACTAATCTCTTCGGTACGCCTGAGAGGGTTGCGATGGGCATGGGTGAAGAGTCTGTTTCTGCCTTGCGGGAGGTTGGCAAACTACTTGCCAGCCTGAAAGAGCCTTCGCCACCCAAAGGCATAAAGGATGCTATCCATTCC
>JALVDQ010000241.1 GCA_027008885.1 Thiotrichaceae bacterium
GGAAAAAAGTTTTTAATTAAAATTCTCAACTTGTTCTTGCACTTCTTCCCATTTAATCATTTCAGCCTCAAGTTCTGCTTTCAATTCAGCGTGAAGTTTAAATTTATTATTGGCCTCCGGCGTAGAATGAAAGTCGGGTTTTAGCATTTCCTTTTCGAGATTCGCTATGTCTTTCTCAATTTTTTCAATTCTTCTTTCAACTCTAGTCAATTCTCTTTGGATAGCTTTTCGCTCTTCGTAGGATAATTTATTGTCTTTCTTTTTTTCCTGTGTTTTGTCAACTTTTGATTTGAATTCAATATTTCTGATATCATCTATTTTTCTTTTATCCAGAAAATAATTAATATCTCCAAGGTAAGTTTTTAATTTATGATCTCTGAATTCAATGGTTTTATCAGTCAGTCCGGATAAAAATTCCCTGTCGTGAGAGACGACAATCATAGATCCGTCATAATCCAAAAGCGCTTCTTTTAAAACGTGTTTTGAGAGAATATCCAAATGGTTTGTAGGTTCGTCCAATACCAAAAAATTGAAAGGCCTCAATAGCATGACAGCCAAGGCAAGTCTGGCTTTTTCCCCCCCGCTCAATACTACGACTTTCTTGTCAACATCCTCGCCGCTAAAAAGGAATGCTCCCAGTATTTTTCTGATTTGTGTACGAGTCTCTACGGAAGAGTTGTTTTCCATTGTTTCCAATACGGTGATATTGGTATCCAACAAATCAGATTGGTTTTGTGCGTAATATCCAATTTTCACATTGTGTCCGAGTTTTAATTCACCACTATCATATTCGAGTTTGTTGATTATGATTTTAGCTAAAGTTGTTTTTCCCTGACCATTTTGTCCTACAAATGAAATCTTTTCGCCTCTTTCTACCAACAGGTCTATTTCATTTAATACTTGAACTTCTCCAAAATGTTTTGTTAATTTCTCTGCTTTCACTACTACCAATCCCGATCTCTCGGCAGGTGGGAAATGCAATTTCATGGCTTTTGTGTCATACTCGTCCAATTCTATTTTGTCCATTTTATCCAATTGCTTTTGCATGGATTGGGCGAGCTTTGTTTTTGTAGCTTTAGCCATAAATCTGGCAATAGTTTTTTCTTTTTGCTTAATTACAGCTTGTTGATTTGTATATGCCGAGAGCAGTTTCTCTCTTCTGTCTTTTCTGAGTTCCACAAATTTGCTATATGGAGCAGCATAGTCGTAAATTTTTGCATTTTCTATTTCGATAGTTCTTTTTGTTACATTATCCAAAAATCTCTGATCATGCGATATAAGCAAAACAGCGCCGGGATAAGATTGCAGATAGTTTTCAAGCCAAATAATCGCTTCGATGTCCAGATGATTGGTAGGCTCATCCAATAGTATATAGTCTGGTTGTCTCAACAATAATTTTGCCAATTCGATCCTGATTTGCCAGCCTCCGCTGAATTCTCCAACTTTTCGTTTGAAATCTCGATCCTCAAAGCCAAGACCTTTAAGGACTTTCTCTACATTGCCCTGTAGTGCACCGACATCGTGATTCTTGATTATATCCCCGAGAGAAATCATGTCTTCGACTAATTGAAGATAAGATTTGGACTCATAATCTTCCCTTGTAGCAAGTTGTTCTTCTATCTCCACTATCTTTGCTTCCATTGCATGAATCTCATCAAAAGCTTTGAGAGTCTCTTCAATAACAGTATTATTTGTATTGAGATTCAATTCCTGTTTGAGATAGCCTATGGTCTGATTATTTGGGATTAATATTTGTCCATTGTCCGGCAAAAGCTCTTTCAAAATAAGTTTAAACAGAGTCGTCTTGCCTGCTCCATTTCTTCCGACGATGCCGATTTTGTCATTGTCTTTTACTGTAATGCCAATATTGTCAAAAATAACTCTATCTCCAAAGTAAAGTGATAGGTTTGAAATGTTTATCATATATTATGTTGTTAGTCCGATTATTAAGTAAAAAAGTGCAGCCAGTCCTCCGGATAAAAGCGCATATGGAAGTTGGGTTTTTACATGGTCGATATGGTCACTTGCCGATGCCATTGAAGAAATAATGGTGGTATCTGAAATAGGTGAACTGTGATCTCCAAATACTCCTCCTCCCAGGACTGAAGCTATAGTCATATAGACATTTGCATCCATTGACTTGGCCAATGGTACTGCTATAGGTATCATTATGGCAAATGTTCCCCATGAAGTACCCGTTGAAAAAGCAATAAATCCACTAATGACAAATATAAGAAACGGCAAAAATCCCGGAGATAACCAACTCTCCGTTACATCTGCAATATATTCTCCAATATGTAATTGCTTTGCTACGGAACTGATCGAAAAAGCCAAAAGCATCAATAATGCCAAAGGCATCAATTCGGATATGCCCTTTAAAATTAAATCAACAATTTGATTTGTTTTGAAAATCTTTTGGGCTCTATACATAATTGCTGCTATTAAGATAGCAATCACAACAGCCATTAATACTGATTTGGAGCCGTCACCATTTATCATCGAATATATAAATCTATTAAAGAAATTATCGTCTTTATGAAGTCCTTTTACAAGAGCTATTCCTTTAAGTTTTCCCGTGATTGAAAGCATTACGGGCATCATCAATACCATGGTAAGTATCGGGATAATCATATTAGACGCTCTTAGCTTGATTCCCGGTGCCGGTTTTGCTTCAGTCAATTCTTTGGAGACCATAGGTTTTGCATTGTCATTCATAAGTTTTCCGGTTTCTTTAGTCCTTTTCTCAGCTTGTAGCATCGGACCAAAGTCTATACCGGTCAAAATCAGAAAAGGGACCAATAACAAGGCGAATATCGGATAAAAATTGTAAAGCATGCTTTTGAAAAGTACATTTATAGGTTGATTAAATCCTTGGTCAATAAGCAAG
>JALVDQ010000242.1 GCA_027008885.1 Thiotrichaceae bacterium
TGCTAATGCCTGTTTAATTTGTAGCCAGTTTACACCCCGCCATAGTGCCAATGCCAGAGCAAGTGCCGCACCCGCACCTCCGGCTTCGGTTGGCGTGAAAAAACCACCGTAAAGACCACCCATAACCAGAGCAAAAAGCACCGCAATCGGTGCAAAGCGTTTTAGCGCAAGCCAAAAAGTACCTGTATCCTGCTGCCCGTGCGATTCATCATCAGGCTTCCAGAACCTTGCCATAATCATGACGGTGATTACATAGAGACAGAATGCCAGAATGCCAGGGAGGATTCCCGCAAGAAACATTGCTGTGACGGATTGCTCGGTAATCAGGGCATAAAGCAAAAGTGCAATTGAAGGCGGGATCATAATGCCCAGTGTGCCACCAGCCGCCAGTGAGCCAGCCGCGAGGCGTTTATCATAGCCATGTGCAAGCATTTCAGGAAAGGCAACCCTTGTCATGGTCGATGCGGTTGCCAGTGAAGAGCCTGAAACTGCCGAAAAAGCGGCTGATGCACTGACACCGGCAATGGCTAATCCGCCGTTCCAGTTTCCGGTAAATTTTCGTGCTGCCAAAAACAGGTCACGGGAAAGCCCTGAGCGTGAGATCAGGTTCCCCATCAGTAAAAACAGGGGAATCAGGGTTAGTGAGTAGTTAGATGCGGTTTCAAAGGCACCAGTTTCAAGCATGTTAATGGCTGGTTCTATGCCAACAATCGCCGCAAATCCGATTGCTCCGACAAGAGCCATTGCCAAACCTATGGGACAGCCAACTGCAATCAGCAAAAACAGACAGCCGATACTAATAAATCCGGTTAACTGTGGTGACATCAGTCTGGTGACTCGCTATTGCTGAAAGCTTTTATTACGCAGGATAAAGTAGTTGCGGCACTGGCAATACTTATCCAGGCATAAAAATAAAAAAGGGGCATTTGTAAATCCTGGGTTGCATCTCCGCGTGTGAAAGTCAGCAGTGCTTTTTGCATAAACAGCCAGCTAAGCACAAGACTAAAAGCAGCCATAAATAACAGCCATAAACGATCCAGAAATCTTGCCAGTCTGGAGGGTAAACGCTGGCTGAGCAGATCAACCCGTACCATCCCGGAAATACTGGCATGTGGCAGCGCCGAAAAGACAATAAACAAAAGCGCGTATCTGGAAAGCTCTATTGCACCTGGAATCATCAGGTTCAGGCTTCCGCCTGTGAGGTCATGGAGCAGGCGCGCCAGGATATTAAACGAGACAATAAAAAGCAGTATCAGCGTAGCGCCAAGTGCAAGCCTGTCAAAGCTGTGGGTTATTTTATTGAGCATGTATTTTGCGTCAGACGTATTTTCTGCAGCAGGCTCACTATTCCCAAATAGGTTCTTAATGAAATTCATCGGATTATTGCATAAATATCACATTTACAATATGGAATCCCGGTTATAATACACCCGAATTTATATTGATACGATCGTTAAGGATGTCCTGATTATGATACAACAATTTTTAGCTGGTATTGCCTATGCCTTTAGCGGCTTTTCATTAATTCTCAAAAAAGGCATTCGCCCTTTTGTTTTTATCCCCCTGCTGATTAATATTGGTGTTTTTTCATTGGGTATCTGGTTGGCTTATTCACAGTTTAATAACTGGATGACAAGAATGCTGGGCTGGTTACCTGGCTGGTTATCATGGCTGGAATACTTGCTGTGGCCATTATTTGCCGTTTTGATATTAATCGCGGTGTATTACAGTTTTACAATTGTGGCTAACCTGATTGCATCTCCATTTAACTCGCTTCTGGCAGAACGGGTGGAACAGAAGCTGAATGGACTCCCAATTCCTGAAAGCAAGGGATATAAGGCGTTATTGGGAACGATCGGTAAAACCATAATGAGTGAAACCAAAAAAATTGTTTATATGCTGAAATGGCTGCCTGTGTTATTAATTATCAGCATTATTCCGGTTGTTAACTTTATTGCACCTTTTGCCTGGGCAGCCTATGGCGCGTGGATGCTCTCATTACAATATACCGACTACCCAATGGGCAACCATGAGCTATTTATCAAGGAAGAACTGGGCTTGTTACGAAAGAACAGAGCGATGTCGCTGGGTTTCGGTGGAGCCTTGACGGTTCTGATGATGATTCCAGTAATCAACTTTTTTGTAATGCCGGTGGGCGTTGCCGGAGGTACGGCATTCTGGGTTAAGCGTTTATCTAAGGACTAATATACAGAAACCTGTGCGGGAATAGTGAGACTACTGCGGGCGTAATCCGACAAATCATGACACTATATTGAATTACGGTTAGGGCAGGCTCCGGGGAAAAGCCGAGAGACCTCCTTCTCGGCTTTTTAGTGCCAGTTTACTTCTTGATTTTGCCACCTTTGGCAAGGCAATCTTTCGCACTGGTTTTTATCCAGCCTTTACCCTTGCAGCTATTTTGACCCGCGCATGCTGTGGTTGCAGTCGCACAGGCTGATTTGCCCTTGCATGAGTTAATCCCAGAGCATTTGACACTTGCAACTTTTTCGCCTGCATTCGCAATGCCTGCGGCACTCATTCCGGTTAATAGTAATGTGGCTGTTGCTGTAGCAAGTGCCACCCCTGATAATTTTTTTGCGTGATTCATACCTTTTTCCTGTGTGGTTGTGATAACTGAAACTGGATTCCGCTGACAGATAACGAGCAAATAGTCTGGCAAAATCCGGTTTCTGGAGTCTATACGCTGAATCATGCCTTATGGATTCATTAATCATAATTTTTTCAGGTTTTGGCGCCCTACCTTAGCATAGATGTAGGGAAATATTTCTGAAATAGCTTTTCAGGTCTGCTACTATTCGCGGTTAATTATGGAACAACTTAGCAATCTAAAAGCCATACTGCATTCAAAACGAGCCAATATTTA
>JALVDQ010000243.1 GCA_027008885.1 Thiotrichaceae bacterium
CACTTGAAAAAGTAATTCTGAAAATGCTGCCATTTGATAACAAGTCAGAATTTCAGATTGTGCTCGATATGCCAGAAGGCACAACCCTGGAGCAAACCTCCAGAGTCTTGAATGAATTTTCGCTACAACTGGATGAAGTGGAAGAAATCAGTGATTACCAAACCTATGCAGGCACGGCAGCACCGATCAACTTCAATGGTTTGGTACGTCAATACTATTTGCGCAAAGGCTCAAATCTGGGTGATATTGTTGTCAACCTGACGGATAAACATGCGCGCGAACGTAAAAGCCATGAGATTGCACTGGCGGTGCGCGATATGTTACAAGCGACTGCAAACAAATATAATGCCAATATAAAGATTGTTGAAGTGCCTCCAGGACCTCCTGTGATGGCGCCCATTGTGGCTGAAATTTACGGTCTGGATTATAACGGGCAGATCGACATAGCCCGTCAGGTTCGCAAGGTTTATGAAAGCACCAGGGATATTTCAGATATTGATGACAGTGTCGAAGCACCACAGCAGCGCCTGGTCGTCAAGGTTGACCGTCAAAAAGCGGCAATTCTGGGGGTTTCCCAACAATCCATTACCTCGGCAATCAGCACGGTTCTGGCGGGTGAAGATGTGATTTATCTGCACAGCAAAAACATCAAGTATGCGGTTCCCATTCGTATGGAATTTCCAATTGCCAACAAGGACAAGATGCAATCGGTTTTATCCCTGCGTGTGCGTAGTCGCACTGGAGCATTAGTACCCATGTCGGAAGTGGTTAATGTGATCAAAACTACGCGTGAGCATTCGATCAATCATAAAGACCTGTTGCCAGTTGTGTATGTGATGGGCGACATGACCGGAAAAATTGACAGCCCGCTGTATGGCATGTTTGAAATTGCTGCGGCGATTGATGAAAAGCCGGTACAGGCGTATGGTAAAACAATTGAGCAGTTTTACTTTTCTCCACCCGATGATCCCTATTTTTACAGCCTGAAATGGGATGGAGAATGGCAAATCACGTTTGAGACCTTCCGTGATATGGGAATTGCCTATGGTGTCGGCATGATTATGATCTTCCTGCTCATCGTCGCGCAATTCCGCTCTTATGTTGTGCCATTAGTGATTATGTCGCCCATCCCCTTGACCATTATCGGGGTTATGCCGGCACACTGGCTGCTGGGCAAGCAATTTACCGCAACCTCAATGATCGGCATGATTGCATTGGCAGGGATTATCGTGCGTAACTCAATACTGCTGGTTGATTTTATTAATGAACAGTTAAAAGCAGGGGTTGAATTGAAAGAAGCGATTATCAATTCCAGTGCGGTGCGTGCCATGCCTATTATGTTAACGGCAGTAGCCGCCATGGTCGGTGCTTTCTTTATACTGGATGATCCCATTTTTGGCGGTCTGGCAGTAGCGCTTATCTCCGGCATACTGGTTTCAACCGTGCTAACGCTGGTGGTTATACCACTTCTGTATTATATGTATATCCGCAAGAGAGTGCATATGATTGTGGAAAAGTAAGAAGCTGTCTGGAGACAGAGGACAGAGGACAGAGGACAGAAGACAGAGGTAGAGCATCTAATTGTAGGGTTGGTGGAGTTTACATAACCAACCAGGTTCGGTTGCTTGCGCATGGCTACACCAACCCTACGCAACTATGCAAAAATATGTAAAAAAAGGGGGGGATGGGTGTGTCAGAGGACAGAGCTTTTTTCTCGTTCCCATGTTCCACGTGGGAACGCAGCCCGGACGCTCCAGCGTCCCGTTCGTAACACTGAAGCATACATAGTTCTACGTTGAGTACGCGCGAAACGCAGGATAGTGCATTGTTAGCCACTGCTCCTCTATTTCGTTCCTCAAACAGGCACCGGATTAATTATTACTCAGGAACGCGAATAACCTGCCCAATAATCAGCCGGAAGTTTTTTCTGCGGGAGAGTTGCGGGTTAGCCTTCAATATTTTTTTATATTCAAAGCCATTTCCATAGGCTCTTTTTGCAATGCTCCAGAGTGTTTCACCGCGTTTCACAATAACAGAACGTACCGCATTACTCCTTGCCCTTGATTCCTGACTCAATGCTTTCTTGTAGTCTGAGCTGGTTAATTCTTTGCTTGTAATAAGCTTGTTGATTTTACCCTGCAAACCAACCGTAATCAGGTTTTCATCTGTTTTACTGCTTTTGGAATCACCCTTGGTTTCAAGTTGTTTTGATAGTTGATTAATCAAATCGTCATTTTTTGACTGTAAGTTAGTGCTTGTTTTATTTTTTCGGTTTGTTCCCGAGCTTAAATTATTATTTTTCATTGCCAGAATAATGGCATCGACCTGTGATTTCATATTCAGGCTAATGGCATTATTGTAATTAAGTACATTTTTGTCTTCATTGGTTGCTTCAACAGCGGGTTTTGCAGCGATTGTATTCTTTTCTGGAGCTTTTTTTCCAGCGCCATCTGCTAAAGTGTTTTCACCGGAGTCAATTTCAGTCGCCTGCTCCTCTGTCTTTTCCTCGTCCAGATTTTGCAGTGCCTTTATATATTGCTGATCTTCCGGTTTGGCTTCTTTGAGTGACTCTTCAAGCAAATTGGCAAGGTTGTCCGTTTTATTCTGGTTTTCTTTGAGCTTGTTTTGCAATTGGGCATTTTTTCTTCTTGCTTCCAGAAGTTGCTCTGTGAGGTCGTCCAGACTGTTTAGTAATTGAGCATTCTCTGGTGCATCCTGATTAAGTTCATCAGCCAGTTTTTCGTTATCCGGGTTTTCTCTGGCTGTAATAACGACATCTGTAGATTCTTCTATTTTTTGTGTATTGGCGGTATTTTTTTGGCTTGCGCTAGTTTGGCTCGCGCTTTGCTTTGTTGTTGCTTTATTGCCGAC
>JALVDQ010000244.1 GCA_027008885.1 Thiotrichaceae bacterium
TGGCAGTGACGTTCCACGTGGGAACGCAGCCCGGACGCTCCAGCGTCCCGTTCATAACGTTGAAGCGTAGTCAGCATTGAGCATGCGAAACACGGGATGGCGCATTGCTAACCCACCACTCCCTGCGTTTCGCCCCTCAACACAGACTACACAAAAATATGTAAAAAACAGGGGGGATGGGTGTATCAGAGGACGGGACAGGATCAATTAGCATAATTCCAGACAATTACCACACACCCAAGAAGTGAAATAACAGGAAAAGGGATAATCCCAGTACCAGCAAAACCAGAAAATAATTAGCCACTGAAATGATAACAGGTGCAGGTTCTGGCATTTCACCATAGCGATTCAAGCCATTGACTTGTGGAACAGAGGCATAAAACAGGTTGGCAAAAGGAATTAGCGCAAACATTGCATACCAGCCACTTTTATCAAAATCATGGCAACGCTGAATGGTCAGGTAAACCAGAATGAATAGCACAATAGAAATCGCAACCCCAAGCAATAAGGCTGAACCAAGGCTGAGATTGTTCATGCCTGTGCTTAATACACCTGTGAACTGGAATGTAAACCAGAAAAAAACAAGTGGTATGGCTATAGAGTAAAACAGGTAATATTTACTTCCCATTCTGCCCTTTACCGAAAATAAATCTACCTTGCTATAACGCTGTGTAATTTGAGTATCCATATCTGAAACATCCTTAAAAGCTTTATATTGATTATTATGTTATTAAACCTTAGTCGCCTGGTAGTAACAGTTAGCGTAGCGTAATCCAGCAATCCAGCATAGTGCCACGATCTTGTCGGGTTACGCTAAGGCTAACCCGACCTACAAAACTGTATATTAAATACGACTAAAGCTTAATAAATTACTATGTAAACAGTGTCACACAGATAAGGAGAGAAATAATCCTTCACATGGATAACTGTATAGCAGTTCACGAAGAGTGGTTAAAATTCTTTTATTTCAGTTGCTTGGCAAGCATGAATCTAGCCAGAATCAGTTTTTCGCAGTAGACTCACTATTCCCAGATACTTCACACCCGCTCAAATATTGTCGCTATGCCCTGCCCATGTCCTATACACATGGTTGCCAGTCCCAGTGTGGCATCTTTATCCTGCATTATATTCAGCAATGTCGTGGAGATGCGCGAGCCGGAACAGCCCAGTGGATGACCCAGTGCGATGGCGCCTCCATTGAGGTTTACCTTGTCATCCATTGAATCGAGTATGCCGAGGTCTTTTAGCACGGGTAGTGATTGTGCGGCAAAGGCTTCGTTTAACTCAAAGACATCAATATCCGCTACGCTTAAACCTGCTTTTTTTAGTGCCTTTTTAGAGGCTGGTACCGGTCCATAGCCCATAATGGCGGGGTCTACACCTGCCAGCCCCATGGATACGATTTTGCCAAGCGGTTGTAGCCCCGCAGACTGTGCCGCTTCAGCCGACATAATCAGCATCGCCGAGGCGCCATCAGAAAGTGCAGACGATGTGCCAGCCGTTACGGTGCCGCCTTTGGGGTTAAATACAGGAGGCAGTTTTGCCAGTGTTTCCACGCTGGTATCGGGGCGAATCACTTCATCCTGATCACACATTTTGGGAGTGCCATCGGCATCATGTCCGGGAGTGGCAATAATTTCATTTTTGAATTTGCCCGCAACGCTGGCGGCATGAGCACGCTGATGCGAACGCGCGCCGAAAGCATCCTGCTGTGCGCGTGTGATACCGTGCATAACTGCAAGCATTTCGGCTGTCAAGCCCATCATATTGGATGCCATTGCCGCATGTTTTGCAAAACCTGGGTTAAGATCAACACCGTGGCTCATGGGAATATGCCCCATGTGCTCAACTCCGCCAATGATATAAAAATCACCATTTCCTGACTGGATACCCTGTGCGGCGGTATGAATTGCCTGCATGGATGATCCGCACAGGCGATTGACGGTTTGCGCGGGGACTTCATGCGGCAGTCGCGTCAGCAATGCCATCACGCGCGCAATATTAAAACCCTGTTCGAGCGTTTGATAGGTGCAACCCCAGATCACATCATCGACACGCGCAGGATCAACTTCAGGGTTTCTCTCAAACAGTGCTTCAACTAGGTGCGCCGAGAGATTTTCGGCACGAGTGACACGAAACATACCACCTTTTGAGCGTCCCATTGGGGTTCTGACGCAATCTACGACCACTGCATCTCTTGGGTTTAACTTAGCCATGCTTACGCCTCCCTTTTGCTGTTCTGATTAGCAAAGAATGTTTCATTTTTCTGTGCCATTTCGGCAAGTAAGGCAGGTACTTTATAAGCAGCACCCAGGTCTTTGTATTTTTCAGCCATTGCCACAAATTCTGCGCTGCCAAGCGAATCAATATAGCGCAGTGCGCCACCTCTAAAGGGCGGAAAGCCAATGCCGTAAATCAGGCTCATATCGGCAGCTTCGGGCGAATCGACAATATTGTCCTGCAGGCAACGTACCACCTCAAGACACAATGCCAGCATCATGCGTTCGCTGATTTCTTCATCTGTAAATTCTTCTGCCTGACGAATCGCCTGGCTGCTTTGCCTGACGATTTCAAGTGCCTCCTGATCGCGCTTTTTTTGCAGTTTGCCGCGCTTGTCCGGTTCATAGCGATAATAGCCACGCGCGTTTTTTTGCCCGAGTCGTCCTGCTTCATACATGGCTTCGGTAATGGCTTTAAAATTAATTTTCATGCGATCCGGATAGCATGCTGCCATGACTGCCGCAGCATGTACGGCAATATCAAGTCCTACGACATCAAGCAGCTGGGCAGGTCCCATTGGCCAGCCAAAATCTTCCATAACCTTGTCGATGTGTATAAAATCAGCACCGTCATTGAGCAGT
>JALVDQ010000245.1 GCA_027008885.1 Thiotrichaceae bacterium
TTTCCTTACACCTGATAACAAAACATTCTATCTTGCCTCTCAAAGCTCTGACTGGATGGCAGCGATTGATGTCAAAAACCTGAAAATCATCAAGCAGATCAAAACAGGCAAGAAACCTCACCCAGGCGAAGGCGCTGTATGGACAGTTGATGGTGTAGAATACGCAGCAACTCCACATATCGGTGATAGCAAAGCGGTAATCTGGCGCACAGATACCAATGAGATTGTGGGCGAAGTAGAGACAGGCTCTCCTGGCTTGTTTATCAGAACTTCACCAGAGATGAAATACGTTTGGGCTGATTCTGTATTCCCTCCAAAATCTCAGGATATGACTGTATTTGAGAAGAAGCCACCTTTCAAGCTGGTTAAACATATCACTGATGGTACTCAAACATTACATGCCGAGCCTGATCCAAAGGGCAAGTTTGTCTATGTTTCTGACTGGAAAGAGAATGTTGTGCGTGTTTATAACGATGAAACACTTGAGCTGGTCAAAACCATTAAAGACTTGAAGACACCAACAGGTATATTCGGTGTACATCGTCGTGAAGAGTCTGGTGGACACTAAGTTGCTCAAACTTCTATCGTTTAATTGATAGCAAGTTATAGGTGTTATTTATATGAGAGTAGTTACTGGCAGTATTGATCATTGTCATTAATTTCATCATAATATAATCCCTATAATAAAAAGCCTGCCGACAAATTGTCGGCAGGCTTTTTTTATTCTTTTTTCGTAAACTATTCGGCGCAATCCGTAACTGCCCAGATTGCCCTTTATTTTGTTAGTAGTGAGTCAAACCTGTGTTTTGTAGGATTACGCTACGCTAATCCAAGCTACGCATTAGGTAATCAACAGGCTTAATCCGCCACCAATTTGTTTAAGAACAGGGCGAGTGCGCGCAGTTTGCAAGTTATACAAGTTATAAATGAGCACTTTTAACGTAACTATTGGGCAAATAGAGGCTAAGCCGAGTAGTTATCCTTTTTCTTCAGTTAACTCAAAACATATATGATGAATCAATTTATTATCTCTCTTACTTTCACTGTTCTTGCGCTATCCACTATAACTTCTATTGCTCAAGCTGATGATTTAGCACAGCAACAAAATTGGGTTAAAGAAGCCAGAAGCATTATCAAGAAACTTAATCACCGTTTAAAGAAAATACGCAAACACGGACTTAGTGAAGGCGGTGAAGTTAAGGCGGTTGAAGCGTGTCATCTGGATGCTCCAGATATAGCCAGCGAACTATCAGACCCTGAAGAATGGACGATACGGCGTACAACGCTGAAAACCAGAGGTTTGGATAATGCCCCGGATAAATGGGAAATTAGTGTGCTGAAAAAATTTGAGCAGCGCCATAAAAAAGGAGAATTAAAGAAAAACCCTGATTATTTTGAAATCGTCAAAAATAAAGAGGGGAAGCCTGTTTTTCGTTATATGAGAGCAATTACAATCAAAAGAGCCTGTTTAAAATGTCATGGAGAACACATTGCACATGATGTTTCTTCACAACTTGCGAGCCTGTACCCTTTTGACCTGGCAACTGGCTATAAAAAAGGTGACTTGAGAGGCGCTTACACACTGACTCTTATAATCAACAATAACAAATCAAATAGTGCTAATGCCTGTAAAAGCCCAGGTTTTTTACAACAGGGAAGGTGCTGGAAACCACTTGAAAGTTATCAGGAGTGCCAGGCTGAAACCATTAAAAAGCAGCAGCCTTCCGCCGTTTTTTGTCCTGAAGACAAAATAAGCCATAACAGCAAGTTGCCTGGCTATCAATTTTTATCTGTTGAAGATGGGGATACGATTGTGATTGATTTCAACAACAAAAAACAACGTGTTCAACTCATTGGTATTGATGCACCTGAAAATACCATTAACCCCAAAATCAATCTGGATGCTTCAAGAAAGCAAATTGGTATTTCTTACCTGCTTGAAATGGGGAACCTGGCAGCGAAAAACTTAAACAAACTACTAAAGAACAACCCGAAAGTTTATTTGCAGGGCAATCTGGAAAAAACGGACAAGTATGGTCGCCTTCCGGCACTTGTGATTAATGAAAAAGGCGAGTCTTTAAACCAGAAAATGGTAGAGACAGGTTACGCTATCTTGCTGACCCGTTTTCCTATTGATGACAAATTAAGAGAAAGCTTGAAACAAGCTCAAAACAGGGCGCAAATAAAAAAGCTGGGACTGTGGAAAACACATCCAGAATTAATGGAAAAATGGAGTAAATAATACAGTGCTTACGCTCCTGTGTTTCATGCTGCAAGTCACAATATAAAAATATGTAAAAACAGGGGGGATGGGTATCAGAAGGCAGAGGACAGAAGACAGAGGGCAGAGTTTTGTGGTCTAAGCGTAACCCGACAAGACCGTGGCACTTGCTGGATTGCGCTACACCAAGCAAATAATTTACTCTGACTCCAATTATCTGATCAGTAGCGCAGAGAGACGCAGAGTTTATCGCAGAGAACCACGGAGTTGTTTTTATAATCTCTGCGGTTCTCTGCGAATACCTGTTCTCCTCTGCGTAACACAGACTACAAAAATATGTAAAAAAAGGGGGGGATGGGTATCAGAGGACTGAGGACAGAAGACAGAGGGTAGTTGCGTAGACAAAACCGTGGCACTTGTGGATTGCGCTACGCCAGGCAATAATTTACTCTGACTCCAATTATCTGATCAGTAGCGCAGAGAGACGCAGAGTTTATCGCAGAGAACCACGGAGTTGTTTTTATAATCTCTGCGGTTCTCTGCGAATACCTCTGTTCTCCTCTGCGTAACACAGACTACAAAAATATGTAAAAAAGGGGGGGGATGGGTATCAGAAGGTAGAGGATGTAGACTGCA
>JALVDQ010000246.1 GCA_027008885.1 Thiotrichaceae bacterium
GACAGGGAAAACTGGCTGGGTAAAGTCTGCTTTTGTCAGACCCGACCCGCAGACGACCCATATCGGCGATTTAAAACGCAAGCTTTGCTCGGGTGTTTTATAAATTTATAAGGCAAAGAGTCGCAGCGTTTTTCGCAGAGAACCACGGGGTTTACATTATAAAAAGTATCAAAACAATAGTGTGCAATCTCTGCGGTTCTCTGCGTAACACTTGTCTTTTGCCTGCTTATTACAGAGAGGACGCTTTTAATTGACCAATCTCTGTATCAGTCGGTGCTTTTCTTTAACTTTAACCTGATTTGCTTGACTTTTCCGGTAGCAAGCTCAATCTCTGCTGCCTTGCTGGACAAGCCATGAACGGTATCTTTTGCAATAACACGAACGCTGTGGAGTTCTTCCGGGATTTTTACGCCATCCAGACTACGGGTAAAGGGTTGCTCATTTACATGCGGATGATAAAGTGTGCGTGTCCCTAGAATTTTGTTATCAGGTGCGATAATCTGCCATTCATTGGCATAGTGATTCCAGCCTTCATCTGCATGTTTTAGTGTGACCGAAAAACGCCAGGTTTTATCCGTAGCCTGGGTTGCTTTAATATCCAACACCTCAACTTCATTGGCATGAATGCTTGCAGGTATTAAAACGATTAGACACAGATAGCAAGAGTAGATATATTTTTTTAACATTTTCATTTCTTTTTTAAGAGCCTGTCCGTGAACAGGCTTGTAAATTAACAAGGTTCTATTTTCACATGGATTCAACCGTTAAACAATCCGTCAGACAACAACGTAAATTTTTAACCCAGCACCTGAAAGGCAAGTTATCGCATCTGGCAAAGACGCTGGCTCCGCTGATCAATGATCCTGATTTGCTGAATGATCATCTGGTCAAGGCAATTAGTGATTTGCCCTATTGTAAATATATCTACGTTCTGGATGCCTCTGCCAAACAGTTAAGCGCAACAGTCAGCCATGCCAATGTAAAACTTGAAGACATTGGACGAGACCGCTCCCTGCGCCCCTATATGAAAAATATGTTTGTGCCCCGGCATGGAATAGATTTTGAACTATCCGGCTCTTATATCAGTTCCAATAAAAAACGTCCCTCAATTACGGGAGTGCAATTAATACGCGGGGAAGAAAACGAGCGGCTTGGTTTTCTTGGTGTTGACTATGATTTGCGCGAGCTGCCACGCGAAGAAAATTTTTATGAAGAGCCGCGAACCTGGCGACAAATCAAGGGAGACCCCGCAATTCGCAGCGGTCTGTTTATGCAGCAACGCGCCGAAAGCCAGATGGATACCCGCATTGACGATATTATGTCTATCCTTGAAGAGCTTATGCTGGAAAATGGGGTACACCATTGCCAGATACACTATTCAAGTAGTCGGGTAACAATCTGGCATGTTGATGATCCCTATACCTATCGTATTCTCACCATGGACGAACTTTCTGACTCGGAAATTTGCCTTGCCTATCCAAAACGCCCCTACTTTGAAAGAAATATCGTGCCCCGCGAGGACATAATGAAGATATTCAAACAGTTTAGTGCCTTGCGTTTTGCTGATGAAACGGTCTACCTGCGTTCCGGCTCACTCAATCTGGTAAACGGATTTATCGGACTGAACTTTTCCTGCGATGGAACACATTATCTTACCTTTGATGACTTTTTAAGTCGTGGACTGGATTTCTGGTTTGGAGAAAGTCTTTCCGAAAACTTGTCTGAGAAAGACAGTGAAGCAGGCAAAACAAGCCCCGACTCCTGTGAAATCAAGCCTGCCAAAAGAATTGATCTATCTCATCTGGATGAAATTCTGGAAGATATTGCGCAGCGTGGCTGTCTTGAGGTCAACCAGATTATTAACCTGCTGGATGCGGGCACAGTACCCCCACCACTTGACTCGCTCAGCAAAACTGATCGGGACTATATACACAATGAATTAAAGTCAATAATGGCAGTCTATGAGGGGAAAATTTGTTCACTTTAAACCCTGTTCAGGTGCGATTAATGTTCTATACTCGTGATTACGGAAAAGAAAAGCGAAAAGCGTAAGTACCAAGCAAAATTAATTTAACAAAATTTCGTTTCCTGTTTTTTGATATTCAAGGCATTGCGACGGGAGCATAGCGGACTATGTGACCAAAGCAATAACGAAGAAGATCAGAAACAGGGGCTAAATTATTAGATTAATTTTGAGCGGGTACTTAGATTAATAACTGATACCCCAAACCCAAAGAGGAGCCTGTTGGAATAGCAAGCCTGCTGCGAAGGCAGATTTTGACTCGATTTTTTCTTAATTTTCGCTAAATAGAACACGCCTTAAATTGATAAAAATCTACCTTAAATCGGCTTTCCCTCGCTATGGCTTATATTCTCGGACAGGCTCCCAGGAAAAAGGTATCCATAAGGTATCCATAATATCATTAAGGAAAAGCAGGGAGCTTAGTTATGGTAATTGTTGATTCATGGAAAGAAAGAAGACTGAGAAAGCAAATAGCAGCGAGTAGATACAGGAGCAGACCCAGCTTAAAAAAGCTAAAAAAAGTGCTTTTAATTGCTGTGGTTTTAGCTGCCCTATATTTTCTTTATAGCAACTATTTTGTTAGCGATACTGCAAACCAGGCGCTTTCAACCAGCCAAACCCGCTAAAAACTGCTGCAAATCCACACTTCGCAGTGCAATTTGACTCGTTCCCACGCGAGTCTCTCCCCGCGTGGGAATGCTGTCATAGCTGAAAAGCTGTATTTTCCTCGCTACAACCGCTATGACTCATTTTTTAGAATATAACTTTCATTATCTTTCATGCGGTTTAACAGCAAATCACTAAAGCCATCAACAACAGAATCTTTCA
>JALVDQ010000247.1 GCA_027008885.1 Thiotrichaceae bacterium
TAACTTGCTGATAGGAAATATAAACATCAGCAACAACACTAAAGTAAGATGAACAAGTAATGGAAAATCACCTGGCAGGGGCTGCCAGTTAAAGTGAATCAAACCTCTGAAAAATGCCTTGACCATCACAATATCGGTATGAGAAACAAATTGCATCATCAAGCCCGAGAAAGCGATTAATATCAGCAAGCCAAGCATTGCGCGGTCGGATGGTGCAGTCACATATCGAACCCGGTCTATAAAAATACGTCTTGCCAACAAGCCCAACAAGGCGAGGATAAATACAAAACCAATATATTTTCCATAGGGTTGAATAAAATCAACAACTCCCCATACCGGATCAAGTACATAACGGAAATGCCTGATCACTATAATCAGCATACTGTAATGAAACATGATGCTTAAAATCCACAGTAACTTGTCAGACCTAAAGAGGCTCTTGAATAACAAGACTTCCATCATCATGCGAATCACAACACCACCCCGCGTAACAGGTGCCGGAGTTGTAGGAATTTTAAGTGGGGCTGGAGTTTTCCAGTAAATACGTATCTTATTGGCAACTCCCAGCACGATAACAAAGGTAGCTGCCCAAAATAAAACCGCATAAATAACGCCGATGACCATTTGCACTCCTAATAATTCATCTCTTTCATAAAATTACAGAAATTGCCAAACGCTTCTATAAGTTTTTGAAAGAAATCTCGGAGTATTCAATACTCCGAAAAATCTTTAATCCAGTTTATAAGCTATAACTTAAACACAACCGGTTGGTTTTGGCAGACCAGCATACTTACATGCCTGCTTGCCAGGACCATATGGGAACAAAGAATAAAGATACTTTGAATTACCCTTGTCTTTACCAAGACGCTTACCAACAGCCTTGGTTAAAACGCGTACTGCCGGAGCGATTTGATACTCTTCATAATACTCACGCAGGAAGTTAATAATATCCCAGTGCTCATCTGTTAATTCCACATCTTCTTCAGCAGCTAATGCTTTAGCAACTTCAGGTGTCCACGAACTCAGGTCTACCAGATAACCTTCTTCGTCTAATTCAATTGATTGTCCATCTACTTCGAGTGCCATGTGACTCTCCTATTAAAAAAAGTATTAAAAAATTTAGCTAAATCGTATTGCACTACAGTCCACAGACCAGGTAGTACACTACAGGCTATAGCCAGCTCTGTGTCGTCTCATTTTCTACGGTCAAGTCGACAAAACCTGCATAATCAACAGACTTTATACCGTCAATCATACGATCTTCACTCAAACCACGCGCAGCATAGTCACCGCCTAAAACGTAAACTGACTTGTCAGCCATCGCCGCCTTAAGCTCATCCGAGAATGATGTATTATCCATTGCAGCTACCGCCGCATCTTCGATCATCAGAATCGAATCACCTGCTTTTGCATGATTCAAACAACTTCTAAAAGACACCCTTTCAAACGGTGACTTGTTTACAATATGTAGCATTGCCATTTCAGTATTCTCCGTTGAATAAGTGCTAAAAACTTAAGATCACTTCTTGATCAGCCAAAACATCTGTCATTTCGGAACGATCCACAAGTATGATAGAAGGTTTCTCTGCCCAATCATCATCCTCGTCCTCCCAGACCAGATCCATCAGATCATCTGGTGTCAGACCACGTTCTTCCAAAGACTCTTTCTCAACATAAAGCTTCTTGATTTCATAATCACCCAAGGCTTTATATGTACTTGAAAAATTCTTCTGACCAATGCCATCAGTATTTTGACCTTTAGTGATTTGGTAAACACCGTCATCAATAAAAGCTAACGAGACATCCTGTTCAAATGCAGCAGAAATCAATACAACCTCTAAAGACTCAAGTGCATAAACCGTTCCATAAGGCGCCTTGCGATTAACAAACATGAATTTTTTTGTAGCCATTTTATTAATCTCCCCTAGTCGCCAAACACTATAGTACGATCTGATTGAATACCACCTTCAATCAACTGACCCAGACCAGAGATACGGAAGCCTTCAATAATATTGTTTGCATCCAGACCCTGACGTTCTGCCTCTGAAGCATCCATAATGCCACGACGCTGTGCTGCCGCAATGCAAAGAACCAGATCAAGATCATGTTTTTTGGAAAGCTCTGACCATTCTTTTTGCAGCAAACGGTCATCAGCAGGCGGCACACTTAAACGCGTACCATTATTTACGCCATCATGGTAAAAGAACACACGAAAAATCTCATGTCCTTGTGCCAGAACAGCTCGCGCAAACTGCAAGGCTGAATCAGAAGACTGATGCTGATACGGCCCTTCGTTAATCATAATAGTGAATTTCATTTTATCTATTCCTATTGCCCTGTCTACAAGTCACTTAGAAGCGAATATGTGTTGATGAGTTCAGGTTAGCACGCGCTCCACGCCAGTTATCAATGTGATACTTGGTGAAAGGCAATCCTGTAACCTCAAAGAAACGTGGCCATCCGATACGCTCAACCCACTCGTTTATACGCTCCCAGTCACGCGCACCTTCCTTGTAGCATTGCAGGATCTTCTTGACGACGGCTGTTGCTTCAGGCCAACGTGGTGGATTATTTGGAATACCCGCAGCAACCAGACGCTGGAATGTAGGCTTGCCTCGAGCATTTGAATGATTACCACCAATCCAGATCGCAAGCTGGGTAAACTCGTGGTCATTAATCTGCATAGGAGGGCATGGAGGATAACACGCACCACAACAAATACATTTTTTCTCGTCAACTTCCAGTGAAGGCTGACCATCAACCATTGCAGGGCGAATCGCAGCTACAGGACAACGCGCAACCACTGAAGGACGCTCACAAACATTACCAACAAGTGTATGATCTATCTTGGGTGGCTTGGTGTGTTGTACGTTAATCGCAATATCACCCTGACCGCCACAGTTGATCTGGCAACATGATGTTGTGATATGAACACGGTTAGGCATATTCCAGTTAGTAAACTCGTCGTACAGTGCATCCATCATTGACTTAACAACACCTGAGGCATCAGTACCCGGAATATCACAATGCAACCAGCCCTGTGTGTGCGAGATAGAGGCTACCGAGTTGCGTGTACCGCCTACCGCATAGCCTTTATCCTTAAGCGCATCAACAAGAGGCTGAACTTTATCTTCTTTATCCGTATAAAACTCGATATTACTACGGATGGTAAAACGCACATAACCGTCAGCATACTCGTCTGCTATATCCATCAGTTCACGCAATGTAAAGACATCAAGGATACGCTGGGTACCTGCTTTAACAGTCCATATTTTATCGCCGTTTTTAGCGACATGAACCATGACACCTGGAACAATATCTTCATGGTACGCCCAAAGACCAAAGTTACGACGCATGGTTGGGTGCATATATTGAAAGCCGTCAGGACAACCTGATTCAATCGGCTCACGCATTTCTGGTGCTGCCATAATTAGCTCCTAAAAATTTGTTACTTAAACAAGGTGGTTAGCCCGCCACCTTGCTTGATTAATTATAAATTACAAAAGACCTTAAACAGAATTAACTGGCCGCTGCTGCCTTTTCTTCACGCTTACGATTAAACCACTCTTCAGCAGCTTCGTCCCAACCATCAGTACGCACATACGATACGTTACGTGGTTGCGAGATCATGTTTGGATCAGGATCAATTCCAATGCCTTCCAGATAATTAACCAGACCAATACGCTCGATCATCTCACCTGTACGCTCATGCTCAAGACCGTTCTCAGCCCAGAAATCAATCATTTCTTCAGCCAGCTCAACAAGCTTTTCATAATCCTCAGGTGTTTCAAGCTTCATGAATGGCACAAGAACTGTACCCATCAAGTCACCAATTTTCAGTGTACGTTTACCACCAACAAGTATGGTTACACCTTTATCATCACCAGGGCTAATTGCCTTTGGTACCACGTTCATACAATGCATTGAACGCACACAGTTGCTTTCATCACAGATCAGGGAGTTATCATCACCCAAAGCCAGTGAGTTTGAAGTACAACGTGATATCACGTTATCCATCACATAATCGACACCCTTCTCTTCAACAAAGGCTTTCCATGCTTCCTGATCAACCTTTTTGTGATCTCTCCAGGTTCCGATTACTGCAAAATCGGCACGCTCAATCGCATTCTGACAATCATTAGGACAACCAGACACTTTAAACTTGAACTTGTAAGGAAGCGCAGGACGATGCACATCATCCGTAAAGTTGTTAACCAGGTGACGGTGAATCGCGTGTTCATTACAGTTTGAATGCTCACAGCGCGCAGCACCGACACATGACATTGCGGTACGCACACAAGGACCGGCACCACCCAGATCCCAGCCATAATCATTGATTTCATCAAAGAAGTGCTGGAAGCTATCATTATCAGCTCCGATAAACATGATGTTACCAGTCTGACCATGGAAAGTTTGCAGACCTGAACCATACTTCTCCCAGCTATCAGCCAGTTGGCGCATCATATCTGTCGTATAGTAGTTACCAGGTGAAGGCTGAACACGTAATGTATGGAATTCTTTAGACTCAGGGAAAGAATCACCAACCTCCGAGAAACGCGGAATGATACCGCCTCCGTATCCAAAAACAGAGATCGTTCCACCTTTCCAGTAACCCATCTTGGTTTCGTAGGAGTGCTCAAGCTGCCCCATTAAACCATTGATTACATTATTAATACGCGAATCGGGGTGATTATCACGCAAATCCTTAAAGCCAGTAATAAAACTCGGCCATGGACCATCTTCCAGAACATCTAGCATTGGCGTTGGGTACTTCTTGATATCAGCCATTAGTGCCTCCTAATAAATTCAATTGTCGGCAGAGTGATTAATATACTTCTGCCCCTTCAAGTTCAAAATTGTCTTTTAGTCTTGCTCGCAAACAAGCAAAATTTCGAATGCCCGTAGTCTAGTTGTAATGCAACAAATTAAGAATCTCACCCATGGGATGTTATCGAAAATATAACCTATCCCTTAGTGGATACACTATTTCCAGACAGGTTCTTAATTCTCTTCACAACAAACAACAGCAGCAACGATAATATAGAATATTCAAATACGCTTTGCTAAACTCCCCAATTTACGAACCAGTATTCAAAAGGTAATCACATGCTTTCTCTCAGCGAACTTCTGTTAAAGGAAGGCGATGCTATTTCAAGCTTTCAGGAACTCAAGGAAACGATTCAAAAGACTGCTGTCACAACTGGTGAACTCTATTTTCAGGTCGATATCGAACCACCCGCCTATCCAGACAGACCGGCAGACTGGCATGAGCAACTTAATCTGGCTTTTGAAAGTGCCAGATAACAAGCCTGAAAAATATATAAAAAAGGGGGGGATGGGTAGCAGAAGACAGAAGACAGAAGACAGCAACGTAGCCCGTATGAAGCCCCGCGGAATACGGGTAGCGGAATGGCACCTTGGTTAAACAACGGTTAAACAACATTCCCGTGTTTCGTTCCTCAACACAGACTACAAAAATATATAAAAAACAGGGGGGATGGGTTATCAATATAAACTGTTTGTAATTTTCCCATAAATGGCGATAAAACCAGGAGATACTATGTTTTGGCAAGAAGATGAAGATAAAAGCCTTCCTTATCAGGCACCTGAGGATGTTGTCGATCTGAGTTTTGCGATCAAATGCAAGTCGCTACCTGTTGATCACGCCTGGGCGCTTTCTGAAGAGATTCTAAAGCATCTCCCCTGGATGGAAAACCATGAGGTAGCTGGCATACATCAAATCCATGTAGCCGAAAGCAATAATGGCTGGCTCAGACCTGATGACGAAGACGCACTGCTCTATCCATCACGACGCACGCGGATGAGCTTGCGTTTGCCCATTGAAAAAGTGCCTGATGCCGAAAAATTAACAGGACTGGTACTGGACATTAGTGGACACCCGCTTGAAATCAAAAGCTCATCCAAAAAAGTTTTTAGTAATTCAGGCGTTATCTTTTCCCGCTATGTTTTGAGCGATAGCGAAGAAGATGAAAACAGCTTTTTAAGCAGGATGGCTGCCGAAATAAAAAATAAAACCGGTCACAAGGTCAAAAAAATGCTTTGTGGCAAAAGTCATACAATAAAAACGCCAGAGAAAATTCTACACACAAAACATTTAATGATTGCCGACCTGGACAACGACACTTCAATAAAAATACAACAACTGGGACTGGGTACAGGCAGGCATCTGGGCTGCGGAATTTTTTTACCCCACAAGGGAATAAAATCTTTAAATGCCAGCGAATAGAAGCTGTCCGGCAAAACGACCTGGTGCCTAATCTGCAAACAACCGTCTATCAAGAAATCCTTTCACTCTATCCTCTACAAAAGGTAGAGTTAGCATATAAAAAATGGCGGTGGGTTAAACCTGTTATTTTTCTTAATACGAGGCTGGATTAGCACAGCGTAATCCAACACAGTGCCACAGTCTTGTCGGCTTACGCTCAGGCTAACCTGACCTGCAAAACACAGGTTTGACCCACCACCTGAAGAATTTAGCTAAAATCATCCTGAATCTGCAAGAATCATTACGGAAGACCAACAGAACTCAGGAGAATAATTACAATAACAACTTGAAAAAAATACAGGTAGAAAAATGCCATATATCAATACAGTATTAATTGCTGATGATTCAAATACCCAGCTCACGCACCTGAAAAGCATTCTGGAAACTGCCGGGTATAAAACAATTTCGGCAAATTCCGGGAACCAGGCCATACAATTATCCGAAGAAAACAAGCCTGATGTCATTATGCTGGATATTGTTATGGATGACGGGGATGGCTATAAAGCGTGCCGCTCAATCAAAAAAAACCCAAAGCTTTCAAATATCCCCGTTATTATGGTTTCAAGCAAATCAAATAGCGTTGACAAACAATGGGCAAAACAGCTTGGAGCGACAGATTATATTGAAAAACCCTATAAAGAAAGCGATATTCTGAACACACTTGCAATCTTGTAATATCAGACTGCGCCACATTAGAAGCCTGCCCGAGGATATGAGTTCAGCTTTTACGCATAGGCTCACTACTCCTGGGCAGGCTCCCGGAACAGGTTTCAAAATAATAAAAATAACAAAGGGAGTACAAAGTGCTTCAATCATTTGAGAAAACATTATTTTCAAAACAACAGAATATAAAAACTGATAATGCAAAAACAAAAATTGAGGTATCCGTAGCCGCAAAAGAAGCGTCTGTTGATACAGATAGCCGTTTTTTTTATGCTGTTGGCGATTATAAGGTACTGCTCGAACAAACCATCAAGGCGGAAAATTTATCACAGTTAAAAATTTACAAATTACCGCATTCACCTGAATGGTGTAGTGGTTTGATAAATGTGCGGGGGATCATTGTACCCGTTGTCAATATGCACATTATTCTCCAGACAGGAGGGCAGGCATCTAAAAAAAGCAAGCTGTTACTGCTTCAGCATCAGCATATTGCACCCATTGCACTGCAAATTGATGAGCTTCCAGTAATGATAAATTTTAACGAATACTCAAAAGATGTAATGAAAAATATGCCCGAATGGTCAAATACAATATTTAAAAACCAGTCAAATTTTATTTACGAAATTGATCATGTGACTTTGCTAAATCAGCTTAAAAATTCCTGATCAGGCGAAACCAAGAGCTTATTAAGCTGCTGTAAAAGCAGTATGTTACGCTTCATATTCACATTCAATTTATATAATTAAAACAACAATAAAAAAATAATAAAAACAAACAGGCAGCACCGATGTTAAATAAATTATCACTCAACTTACGAATGCTCATATTGATTGTATTGCCAACCATTGTATTAATTTTTACAAGTTATATTGCTTACAATGTCATCACAAAAAATACTCAGGCACTACAACAGTTTGAATCATCATTTGAAATAGCGAACGCTGCCAGTGAAATCAATCACTCAATCACTACAGACTACACCCAGCTTCTTGCAAACATAAATTCAGGAAAAATTAACTGGCAGTCTGCACAAAAAAGAAGTAGCGATGGCTCAAACAAGATAAAACAGAACTTCCTGAAGTTTAAGCAGTTACTGGCAACACTGTCACCAACAACCCAGCTTAAACAACTTCAGCAAATAAAGCAGCAGCAAAAGCGTTTAATCACATCTTATGACAATCTCAGAAGAATATTCTCTTCTCCCGAAAGCACAAACAGCAGGGAAAGACTGAATAGATATGTGCAGGAAAAAATGTATCCACTGGCTAATACATTAACGTCTTCAATGCAGCAGCTTGGCAATCAAAAATATCTGGAAAGCGAGAAATTAACCTCAAATATTATCAATACATCCACCCAGACAATGCAACAGGGGCTGGTTTATATTCTTGCCGGTATCGTCATTAGCCTGATAGCAGGTCTTTTAATCATGCGATCAGTCACCAGACCAACCAAAAATGTCACAGATATCGCCCGCAGAATATCTCAGGGTGAATTTGATGCGCGAGTTAAAGTGATTGGTAATGATGAATTTTCTGAACTTAGCAGAGCATTCAACCAGCTTCTTGACGAACGCGCAAAAACTCTGGAGCACACAGAAAAAGATCATCAAAAGTTAAACCAGTCTGTTTTTAAACTGCTTCAGGCAGTAGCAGAACTCAGTGAGAGAAACCTTACCATTCGCGCTGAAGTGACCGAAGATGCCACAGGTCCGGTTGCCGATGCCATTAATTTACTTGCTGAAGAAACAGCCTCTACATTGGCTCAGGTCAGGGATGTTGCCGCCAGGGTAAACCAAACCTCCCAAAACGTAAACAACCATCTAATATCCGTCAATAAACTGGCAATGAAAGAACAGGAGCAGGCAATAGAAACGGCAGAGCAGATGGACAGGATGCTACAGCGTCTGGATGCCATCGCCAATTCGGCATCAGAAACCAATGTCATGGCTGATAACACCAAAATATCGACTCAAAAAGCACACGAATCCGTATCAGGAACACTTGCCGGCATGTCTGAAATTCGTGAAACGGTGCAGGAGACAGGTCGTCGCATCAAGCAACTGGGCGAGCGTTCACAGGAGATTTCACATGTTATCGAAATCATCAATAACATTGCGGAACGAACCACAGTGCTTGCATTAAATGCCAGTATGCAGGCTGTAGCCGCAGGTGAAGCAGGACGTGGCTTCTCTGTCATTGCCGAAGAAATCCAGAGACTTGCAGAAAGCTCACGCGATTCAACCGGGCAAATCTCTACCCTGGTGCGTAATATCCAGCAGGAAACCAACACAACCATCGCAACCATGGACAAAACAATTGAACAGGTAGTTAATGGCTCTACTCGTGCCGAAGATGCGGCGCAACAAATGAAAGAAGTGCTAAAAACAACCACACAATTAATTCAGTCCGTTGACCTCATCGCCTCAGCTTCTCGTGAGCAGGTAAGCATCAGTAAAAACCTGAAGCAAAAGGCACAGAGCATTCTAAAGTCTACACAGTCTACCGGAAAAGAGCTGCTTTCACTCACAGGACTAAGTCGCAATATGGCTGAATACGCCCAACAACTTGTACATTCAGTCAACGTATTCAAGATTGATGTTGATATTGACAAAAAAGAAGCAAAACAAGTTGAAACAGCAGAAGCCAAGAGCATCTAATTTTGGGAAGAAGCAATGAAACAGAATAACAAGAATGACAACAGCAAAGTAGCGCTAATAAACACACTCGATAATATTGCTTTAAATTTGGCAAATCTTGACCTGTCTGCCGATTATAATAATATTCTTGGGGTTACCATAAAGATACTCAAACATATTGAACATCTGGCACAAAAACTGGAAATCCCCAGCCTGCGCGCACTAACACACTGGATGCTGTTAAACACAGAGGAAACCGACAGCAATTCAGAAATCATTAAAGAACTATGTATCTCAGGTAGCTACCATAGGTGGATTGAAATACTTTCGCTGGCATTACAAAATCCCGACAAATTATTACTTGATGAATTGCAGAACAGCTTAAGCCAGCCTCGCTGGAGTATTAAACCTTCCAAAATTTTACTAAACGACCTTTTAGAGTGGCTCAAGACAACGAGCAGCAGCGATGCACAAGAAAGCAATATAGCACAAGCAGAACAAATCAAACCGCCAGAGGATAATTCAAAATCAGTTCTTCCAGACTATGAGGAAGAAGCACATCCGCATATCTACAAAGAAATTGAACTTGATGTATTGCAGAAAAATTATTGTGCCACGCCGGATGCTGGCTTCACCAAAAAAAGCAAACCAGACACACATTATCAGCCTCAGAATCAGCCTCAGACAAAACAGACAGAGTTGCAGCAGAAACACAGTTACTACAAGGAAATTGATCCTGAAAACCGCTTGCCAAAGGCTCAAACAGAAAACGAAAATGACTCTCAA
>JALVDQ010000248.1 GCA_027008885.1 Thiotrichaceae bacterium
GCACGGACAAAGAAATGCCTTTATCGGAGTCACGCTATTATCTTTCCTCTATGCACTGATAGGCATCTGGTATATCTTTTCTGCGCAAGAAGCCATCTACGGTTATCTCATGCTGCTTGCCAGCCTGTTTCTGTTCTTTGGCAGCCTCCTGAATGTGTGGATCATGGATAAACGCGACAAGCAAAAAAGTATCAAAAAAGGGGGGGATGGGTAGTAGTATTAATAACCCATCCCCCCTGTTTTTCACATATTTTTCTGTATAGCCTGTGTCAAGAACGTAACACAGGTGCTGGTTATGCCTCGTACCATCCCGCGTTTCGCATACTCAGCGCTGACTACGGTACTTTATAGGTCAAGAATGTTCAACTGTGAATCAAGAAAGAATCCGTGTTTAAACTGACTTGGTGTCATTTTATAGTGTTTTTTAAAACAATAAGCAAAATAAGCAGAAGATGAAAAATGGAGTATATCTGCAATTTCAGTCGAAGAATAACCTTGAAGAAGTAACTGCTCTGCTTTTTCAAGGCGGAATAAAAGATGATGTTGAGTGAATGATAAGCCTGTTTCCTCTCTTAGTTTTCTTTGTAAGCTGCGTACACTTAACGCCAGTTCACTGGAAATATTGTGCATATTGAAATTCGTCTTTTTTGTATCTGATGTAGAATAATGCTGAGAAAATAGGCTATAGAGCCGTGTTTTAAGATTTTGAGTATGCTTGAAAGCGGTGTCGCAAATACCCATATCGTCCAAAGAATCAGAAAAATCATTGCATGGATGCAGATTTCTAATCCTTAAAAAAATCTCATTATCATCCAGGTTTTTATCAATAAAGGTATCCGCCAGACACTCAAGCCCTTTCATTCTTGTTGCCTTGTTATTTTGATACGACAGAAAAATAAAGCACAGCTCTTGATGAGCAAGTTTTAGTTGTCGGCATAAGTCAAAACCTGAAATATCTGGAAAATCAATATCACAAACAACCACAGCGGGTTTTCTGCTCTTAAAAAGGATAAGACCTGCCTCCCCCGTAGTTGCAAAATAACAACTGTAATAAGGTTTAAAATAATGATACAAATTAACCAGCGTATCAGGCTTGGCATCTATAAATAAAATAGACTTATTGTCATGCTTGTCAGCAAGGTAGCCCGTATGAAGCTTCGCGAAATACGGGGACAGGGTTAAAACTCGGTATAATCCTTGTTGTAAATTCTTAAATATCCAATGACCTTTTTTGTTGTTTTAAATAAAAATAATATGGACAGTCTCATAATACTCTCAATACAAAATGTAACCACATAGGTTGCATATTGAGAATATAATGGTTACACTTTGGTTAATGATTAAAAGTTTCGTACATAAAGGTTTAGAAAAATTCTATTTGACTGGCAGTAAGGCAGGTATTCAGGCTAAACATGCAAATAAACTTCGCTTAATACTTGCCCAGCTTGATAATTCAGAAGATATAACTGATATGGATATTCCAACATTACACCTTCATGAATTAAAAGGAAGCCGAAAAGAAACTTGGTCAGTAACGGTGCAAGCGAATTGGCGTGTCACTTTTCTTTTTGAGGATGGTGATGCAGAAATAATAAATTATGAAGATTACCACTAATTAGGTTTATAAAATGAAAATGTTTAATCCTCCACATCCTGGTGAAATTATAAAAGGTTTATGGCTAGATCCTATGGGGGCAACTATTACAGAAGCGGCTAGTGCAATAGGAGTAAGTCGTAAAACACTTTCAAAAATTATTAATAAAAAAGCTGGTGTTTCTCCTGAAATGTCACTACGTTTATCCATTGCATTAGGTGGAAGCCCTGAAAGTTGGTTGAAACATCAAATGTCTTACGATCTATGGGAACTAGAAAAGAATAAAGAAAACCTGGATGCTCATCCGTTAAAGGCTGCGTAATTAAAATAAACTATAAAATCACTACGGTGCCAGGAGCCTGTCCGAGAACTAAGCAAGGTAGCCCGTATGAAGCTTTGCGAAATACGGGGAACAAGGGTCGATTACACACGAAGGTATCAACAGGAGCTAACGTTCGTTCACCCTTTAAACAATAATGTGCCTGCTCACTCGGAATATATTGCACATATTCCCCGTATTCCGCAGGGCTTCATACGGGCTACGGAGTATTAATGTTTAATATTTATGGGGAGTAAACTTGCACTTGTTCCCTATATGCGAAAATTTCTAACAAGTACAAAGTATCAAAAAACAGGGGGGGGGTGGGTATGAGCAGAATATTGGTAAAGCCACCTTCTCAGACGCAGAAGAGATAGTCTGTAACTAATTGAAAGTATTACCTTTCAATTTCAGATTGTATAAAGTGCTAAAATAGGAGGGCTTTTTGTTTTAAAGCACACCTCCCCCCCCTTTTGGGTCATTTTGTGCATGAGCTTATGCATTTTGTTCGTGGAGATAGCTTGGATATAATATTTTCACCCTGTAGATACAAATATGGCACTTTATGTTACAATAAGTGCCACACGAAATAATATGGATTCTATTATGCGGTCAATAGAACTATCAGTAGGAAAACAGGGAAGAATTGTTATCCCCGCTTATCTGCGTAAGCAGTTAGCAATAAAACCAGGTTCGCAATTACTGGCATGGGTGGAAGATGGGCGCCTGGTGATGGAAACCAAAGCCCAATTATGGAACCTTGTTCATAAAGCATGTAGCAAAATACCTAAAGAGACTGATTTGGCGCAAGAGCTGATCAATGAGCGCCGAGAAGCCGCAAAAATAGAAAACCAATGAGTCAGGAAAAATGGCTTGTTGATGCTTCCGCTTTATTAGCCGCTATTCATAACGAACGAGGT
>JALVDQ010000249.1 GCA_027008885.1 Thiotrichaceae bacterium
ATTTTAACGATGTTAGAATCAGGGATGATTAAAGAGGCTGAAAGTGAGTTCACCCGTTTATATCGTAGAGGAAAATCAGATAAAAGAAATAAAACCAGTCTGACGGTTTATTTAGCTTGTGGCTATCTTGGTTTGTGTTATCACCTTCAGGGTCGCATGACACAGGCTGAATGTCGTTATAAAGAAGCACTTGATTACTTTAAACGGGAAAATAAAAATTTTCTTCGGGTAACCGCTATTTTTAGACTTCATTATGGCAACTTAAAGCGCACCCTAAATGATTATAAAAGCGCACAACTCTATATAGATATTGCAATTAGAGCTGCAGCAAGTGCAAAACAAATGGATGTCTTTCATCATGCCAATGTGGCGAAAGCAAAGCTCTTATTAACAAAAGCAGAGAAAGGTTACGCAACCAAAGCTATTATGCTGTTAAATAATGCCTCTGAATATGCTGAAAAAATGGGCTTGTTTAAGCTAAAAGTTCATTCTGATATTATTCGTGGTGAAATACTCATTTCTCAAACTCAAAACACCATCGCAGGAAAAATATTAGCGAACGCCATTGCCATTGCCAATAAACATGGAATGCGCCTAATGAAACTTCGTGCTTTAGAGGTTTATGGCAAAGCATTAAAGCAAAGAGGGACAGATAGCAGAGTAACGGATGAAATCTTTAAGGTAGCTAAACGATTGTCTGAAAGCACCGGGTATTTGATTAAATGGGTTAAAGAAGATAATTAGAAATTTTCGTTTCAATCCCAGTTCTTGACTAGTTTCCCGGTACATCAATCGTCACCCTTAGCTTACCGCCCATTCCCCTGTCACGAATCAATAACCGCTCAGACCAATATGAGTTTCCAGGTATTCCAGGTATTGCTATATTTCCTCTCAAGCATGTGAGTAATGCTTTCATTTTTAGAGAATACGGATACACCAGTTGAAGTCAGGGAGTGACTTAAACTTTTTATTTTTGATAGGAATTATCTGGTTTTATAGAAGGTTATACTCCTTACGCCCCAATCAAAGTGCATTGATTTTGTGGAGTATATATATACAACTGGGAGCCAGGGACGGCTCATTTTTTCAGGGTGCTAACGGGTTAACAGAATAAGTGAAGACTGATACAGATTTAGCCAATACCCATCCCCCCTGTTTTTATATATTTTTGTGTGGTTTGTACTGAGAAACAAAACACGGGAGCGGGTGCATTATGAACGGGACGCTGGAGCGTCCCGGGCTGAGTTCCCACGTGGAATGAGGCAACGAGAAATAACAAGGAGGTGTAAATTGTTTTCCTTCTTTTACAATCTCTGTGGTTCTCTGCGAATATCTCTGTGTTCCTCTGTGTAACAATAGACTTGAACTCCGAATTAAATCAAATCAAGTCTAAATCGCCAAATACTCATGGCGTAGTTGTTCATTATCCAGTACTTCCTGTGCTGTACCGTCAAAAACAATATTTCCCATATCCAAAATCAAGGCGCGATCTGCAAGGCGTAATGCTGCTACGGCATTTTGTTCGACGATAATGGTGGTAATGCCATGCTTTTTTATGCTGTCAACAATATTGGCGATTTCTTGTACGATAACGGGGGCAAGCCCTTCATAAGGCTCGTCAAGTAATAGCAGTTTAATATCACGCGCCAATGCTCTGGCAACTGCCAGCATTTGTTGTTCACCGCCTGACAAGGTTGTTCCCATCTGGTTACGACGTTCTGCGAGTCGCGGAAAGTGTTCATAGATACGTTCGATGCTCCAGCCCATTGGCGGTGCGATTTGTGCCAGTTGCAAGTTTTCATGCACGCTTAAACCCTGAATAATGCGCCGATCTTCGGGGACAAGTGCAACCCCGTGTTGTGCCGCATCATAGGCTTTCATTTTATGCAGGGGTTGATGATCCAGCCAGATTTCGCCGTGTGTCACCTGCGGATCATCGAGGCGTGCGATTGAGCGCAGTGTGGATGTTTTGCCTGCGCCATTGCGCCCCAGCAGCGCGACCACTTCGCCTTCACGAATATCAAAGTTGACCCCTTGCACGATATAGCTTTCACCGTAGTAGGAATGCACATCCCAGCAGGAGAAAAAAGCAGGGTCAGAGCCTTGTCGCTTGACTGCTTCGACGTGATCTTTCACTTCGATATCAAACTCATCAAGTAATTTATCACTCATCTTCCTGTTCTCCGAGGTAGGCTTCTTTAACTTTTTGGCTGTTGCGAATTTCATCGGGCGTGCCGGTTTCGATAATACGCCCCTGTGCCAATACGCTGATGCGATCAGCCAGACTAAAAACAACGTGCATATCGTGTTCAATAATGATTTTGGTCATGCCCTGCTTTTTGATTTCATTCAGCAGGTCAATGGTGCGGTTGGTATCATGCCTTGCCATGCCTGCGGTAGGTTCATCCAGCAGTAACAGTTTGGGATGTTGTATTAATCCCATCGCCAGTTCAAGACGGCGTTTGTCGCCGCGCGAGATACTGCCTGCATGCTGGTTTGCGAATTTATCCAGTTCAAAATCAGCCAGTGTGGACATGGCTTCATCATGGATTTGTTTATCTTTGGCAAGGCTTTTAAAGGGATTAAACTTAAACGTGCCTTCGCGTGATGCATACGCGGGGATCATGACGTTTTGCAATAAAGTCAGATCAGGAAAGATTTCCGGTGTCTGAAATACACGCACCATACCGGCATGATTAATATCGTAAGGCTTCATGCCAATCATGTTTTTGCCGTTGAAGGTAACGCTGCCAGTATCAGGTATCAGGCGACCAATACAACAGTTCAGCAAGGTTGATTTGCCGGCACCGTTAGGACCGAT
>JALVDQ010000250.1 GCA_027008885.1 Thiotrichaceae bacterium
AGCGATTATGGTGGAAGATGAATGGGGCAAGCCGGTTGACCCGCAAAAACTGGAAGATACCCTAAAGGCACACCCTGAAGCCAGCACCGTTGCCTTTGTTCATGCCGAGACCTCCACTGGCGCTATCTCTGATGCCAAAACACTGGTTGAACTGGCGCACAAGTATGATTGCCTGACGATTGTTGATGCGGTTACATCGCTTGCAGGCTCTCCCTTAAAGGTGGACGAATGGAATATTGACGCGATTTATTCTGGCACTCAAAAATGTCTCTCCTGCACACCGGGTATTTCACCCGTTAGCTTTAACCAGGCTGCCATCGAGCGTATCCAGAACAGAAAAACGCCAGTACAAAGCTGGTTTATGGATTTGAATCTGGTGATGGCTTACTGGGGTTCCGGTACACAACGCGCTTATCATCACACCGCACCAATCAATGCACTGTACGCTTTCCATGAAGCACTGGTGATATTGCATGAAGAAGGGCTTGAAAATTCCTGGGCGCGCCACAGCAAAAATCACGAAGCCTTAAAAGCGGGATTTGAAGCAATGGGTTTAAGCTTCTTCGTTGA
Source organism: Thiotrichaceae bacterium (assembly GCA_027008885.1). Taxonomy (GTDB): domain Bacteria; phylum Pseudomonadota; class Gammaproteobacteria; order Thiotrichales; family Thiotrichaceae; genus Cocleimonas. The sequence goes on from JALVDQ010000250.1 coordinate 571, forward strand.
TGAAGAATACCGTTTGCCCCAGCTCAATGCAGTTAGTATTCCTGACGGTATTGACGAGGCGGCTGTACGCCGCACTTTGCTTGATAGCTACAATCTTGAAATTGGTGCAGGTTTGGGTTCAATGGCGGGTAAAATCTGGCGTGTCGGCTTAATGGGATATGCCAGCAATGAAACCAATGTGCTGTTCTGTCTGGGTGCAATGGATGCCGTGCTTGGCGATATGGGCGCGAAGATTGATGCAGGCAAGGCAGTGAGTGCGGCAATGAAAGTTTATGCCTGACAGGTTTTGCCCTGGGAAGAGTCTGGGAGACAGTACAATGCTGTCTCCAGGAGGCTGTCCGAGAATATGAGTCGCTACGACTTATATTCTCTGACAGGCTCCCAGGCATAAATTTATCAGCGCTTTTCTGAACTCATCTTGTTGCCTGCTTTAATTCAGACTTGAATTTGCCAAGCATTTCTTCATCCATAAAATCAGACCATTGTTTTTCCGGGATATTATTGGTTGAGGTTGCCTCAAATGCGCCACATTGCGGACATTTAAAGAAAAAAACATGCTTGTTCTGGCAACTGTATGTATCTATCGCATAGCTGTCCAGCTCTTTGTTTATCTGGCACTTTTTGCAAAAACGGGCGGGGTGGACAGGTGGTGAGGTTTTTATATTCATATCTGTTTTGGCAAGATCAAGGAGGGTGAAGTTATGGATCAGGTATTCGCTGTTAAATATAGCAGAACAGGCGTGCGACAATAAGAAACCCTCATTAATTTGGAGTTATCCGTCATTCCATGAAGAACCAGTCGCTACAGCAAAAACTGAAAAATGCCTGGAATGGTATTTTATTTACCTATAAAACCGAAAATAACTTCCGCTTTCATTGCTACAGCGGTATTGCAACCGTGATTGTTTTTGGCTTGCTTCAGATTAGTTTAGTCTGGTGGGGACTGATTTTTATTTGCATCGGACTGGTAATAGCGGCAGAACTTGCGAATACTGCAATTGAAACGCTGCTTGACCATATTCACCCCCAGCGACATCCTGCAATAGGCAAGGTTAAGGATATTATGGCTGGAGTGGTACTAAGTTTAAGCCTGCTTGCGCTGATTATTGCCTGTCTGGCAATTATCGACAGATTATATTAACGCCTTGCTAATTTTCAGCCAACTCAAGATACTTTGCCTCATAAGTATTTCATTGATACAATGTGTTTCAATTGAAACACAAATGGTGGCAGCAATGAAAACAGCGATTATCAATGCAAGGGTTAAACCAGAGCTGAAAAGCGATGTAGAAAAAATACTTGCCCAACTTGGCATAACAACAACTCAAGCTATTACCATGTTCTTTGAACAAATCAAGATGAACAGGGGAATACCATTCCAACTTAATATTCCAAATGCTGAAACAGAGGCGGCAATGAAAGAAGCAAGAGAGGAAACTAAGCTTATAAATGTTACTTTGGCTGAATTAGAAAACAATCTCAAAAAATGATTCTTTCTCAAACCAAGTCTTTTCTAAAAGATAGCAGAAAACTACAAATGTCAGATAAACACTTTACTCGTTTTGTGCAATATCTATCTTTGTTATCTCAATCAGAAGAATTACCTGCGGAAGCTAAAGACCACTCACTAAAAGGAGAATGGGATGATTTTCGAGAGTTTCATGTGAGTGGTGATTTATTGGTAATTTACCAAGTTAATAATGATGTCATTAAATTGGTCAGAATTGGCACACACAGTCAATTATTCAAGTAGATGGTATTTGATACTATTACTCGCTAACAATATTGATCTTCTGCGTTAGCGCGTTAAACTCCGAAGCACTACCCACCCCCCTATTTTTTATATATTTTTGTAGTCAGCCTGTGTTGAGGAACGAAGTACGGAACACTGGCTAACAATGTGCCATCCCGCGTTTCTCATATTCAACGCAGACCTACCCGTATTCCGCAGGGCTTCATACGGGCTACGTTGCTGTCCTCTGCCCTCTGTCTTCTGCCACACCCATCCCCCCTGTTTTTTATATATTTTTGTAGTCAGCCTGTATTGAGGAACGAAGCACGGAACACTGGCTAACAATGCACCATCCCGTGTTTCGCAACTCAACGCAGGCTGACCCGTATTCCGCAGGGCTTCATACGGGCTACGTTGCTGTCTTCTGTCCTCTGTCTTCTGCCACACCCATCCCCCCCATTTTTTATATATTTTGGTAGCTGGATCAGCACAGCATAATCCAGCATGGTGCCATGCTACAAAACCGCCCTGAGTACAAAATAATTTTTCTTGCCTCGTTGAAGCAGTACAAATTTGCCGTTAATCAGGTCACTTGTGCTTATTTTGTATTCGTTATCCGAGATTTTTTCCTTGTTTACCGAGATCGCATTCTGCTTGATGGCACGACGCACTTCACTGTTTGATTTTAAAAACTGTGTATCAGTCGCCATGGCAGCCACAATATCGTAGCCTTTTTCAATCTTGTCCAGGGCAATATCAGCTTGCGGAACGCCATCAAACACATCCAGAAATGTCTGTTCATCCAGAGCCTTAAGGTCATCTGCGGTGGATTTTCCAAACAGAATGGCACTGGCTTTAATGGCATTTTGCAAGTCTGCTTCTGAATGTACCATTGCAGTAATCTCGGCTGCCAGACGCTTCTGCAACAGACGCAAATGCGGTGCCTGACGGTGTTCCTCTATGAGTTTGTCGATTTCATCTTTTTCAAGGAAGGTAAAGATGCGAATGTACTTTTCGCTGTCTTCATCTGCCGAATTTAACCAGTATTGATAGAATTTGTAGGGCGAGGTTCTGGCGGCATCCAGCCACACATTGCCACCTTCACTTTTACCAAACTTGGAGCCGTCCGCCTTGGTAATCAGCGGGCAGGTGATTGCATACGCCTTGCCCTGGGCAATGCGGCGTACCAGTTCGGTGCCTGTTGTGATATTGCCCCATTGGTCACTGCCGCCCATTTGCAGGGTGCAGTTCTGATTCTGATAGAGATGCAGAAAGTCATAGCCCTGCACCAGCTGGTAGGTGAACTCGGTAAAACTCATGCCTTCCTTGTCCTCGCCTGCATCAGAGCTGATGCGATTTTTTACTGAATCCTTTGCCATCATGTAATTAACGGTGATGTGCTTGCCTACGTCACGAATAAATTCCAGAAAGCTAAAGTCTTTCATCCAGTCGTAGTTGTTTACCAGTTCTGCGCCGTTTTCTGTTGTCGCGGTGAAATCAAGAAAATGCGCCAACTGCTTTTTTATGGCTTCCTGATTATGTCGCAGTGTTTTTTCATCCAGCAGATTACGCTCGGCTGACTTGCCTGAGGGGTCGCCAATCATGCCTGTCGCACCACCGACCAGAGCAATCGGCTTATGTCCGCAGCGCTGAAAATGCGCCAGCAACATTATCGGCACCAGATTACCAATATGCAAAGAATCAGCAGTCGGGTCAAAGCCCACATAGGCAGAACGCATGGTTTCGTTGAGATGCTCTTCGGCACCAGGCATGACATCGTGGATCATTCCACGCCAGCTTAATTCTTCGATAAAGTTTTTCATGTTGCAATTGGTAAATAGGTTAAAATCAGGCGATTATATCGAAAACAGATTATTACGGTAGAGAAACTTAATGAATATACAAATCAAACTGCTTTTATCGCTTTTTTTAAGTCTTCAGATGGTGACAGCATGTGCCAAACCAGATAAAGTGAGGATTTTACCGCTGGGTGATTCGATTACCTGCGCCAGCAAATACAAGTTGAGTTATCGCTATCCTTTATGGAAAAAACTGCTGGATGCGGGCAAACAGATTGAGTTTGTTGGCAGCCATGCGGCAAAAGGCGATTTTGGCAGAACCCAGTGGGATAAATACAGGGGGCAGTCATTCCCGCCAGCACATGAATGTCACTCGGGCTGGCGCACAGACCAGATACTAAATGGCGCGAATGGCGAAGGTAAGCTCTCTGACTGGCTGGCACACTACCAGCCCGATATTGCATTGGTACATCTCGGCACAAATGATATTTACCAGTCGCAGACAGCTGAATCGACGCGTGATGAAATTGAGCAGGTTATACACACATTGCGCGCGAAAAATCCACATATCAAGGTGCTTCTGGCAAGAATTATTCCAATGCAAAAAAACCCAAACATTCCACGTTTAAACAAGTTGCTGTTACAATTGGCGAAAAAACTCAACAAGCCTGAATCACCCGTCATCAGTGTGGATATGTACTCAGGTTTTAATCCAGAGACAGACCAGCAAAAAGACAGGATTCACCCAAATGCCAAAGGCGAACAGCTTATGGCAGAACGCTGGTTCAGGAATCTTCTGAAACCCGGAATTTTATAGCAGCCAAATATTACGCCGAGAAGTAAAATTATACTTAAATTCTGATTTCTGGAGGAAAGCATGAGCATTGTTGCAGACATATCCGCCAAACTGCATGAGAAAAAACTGATTCTGGCAACAGCGGAATCTTGCACAGGTGGTCTGGTAGCCGAACAAATTACCAGCCTGGAAGGAAGCTCCTCTATTTTTGAGCGTGGCTTTGTAACATACAGCAACCAGGCGAAACAGGAAATGCTGGGGGTATCAGCACAGACACTTGAAGATTACGGAGCAGTCAGCGAACAGGTAGCAGCCGAAATGGCAAAAGGCGCATTAAAACACTCGGCTGCAACAATTACCCTGGCGATCACGGGGATTGCCGGTCCAGGTGGAGGAAGCGCAGAGAAGCCCGTTGGACTGGTCTGTTTTGGCTGGGCACTGGCATCGGGTCACAGCCGTACTGAAACAGCCCATTTTAAAGGCGACAGAAACTCAGTGCGCCAGCAGGCAGCAGAATATGCACTCAATGGACTGTTATCTGCTGACACTTTATCGTAAAAATCAGACATTAAACTCTTTTTTGTTTGATTTTTGTTTGATTTTAGGTTCTAATAGAACAAACGACAAACAACAGATGATTAGCAAATACATAATAAAGGTTATATGAATATGGACGAGCAAAGAAAACAGGCACTCGCAGCCGCCCTGGGTCAAATCGAAAGACAATTTGGCAAGGGTACCGTCATGCGGATGGGTGATACGGCAGCGGCACGCAATATTGACGTAATTTCAACCGGCTCATTAACACTGGATTTGGCGCTCGGTATCGGGGGACTGCCCAAGGGTCGCGTCATAGAAATCTATGGACCAGAATCCTCCGGCAAGACGACAATGACCCTGCATGTCATAGCCGAATGCCAAAAAGCAGGAGGAACAGCCGCCTTTATTGATGCAGAACACGCACTTGATCCAGGCTATGCCGCCAAACTGGGCGTAAATATTGATGACTTGCTGGTATCCCAGCCAGATACAGGCGAACAGGCACTGGAAGTAACTGACATGCTGGTACGTTCAGGCGCTGTGGATCTGGTTATTATCGACTCTGTAGCCGCGCTCACCCCAAAAGCCGAAATCGAAGGCGACATGGGAGATTCACATATGGGGCTTCAGGCGCGCCTGATGTCACAGGCATTGCGTAAACTCACTGCCAATATCAAGCGCTCAAATACCATGGTTATCTTTATTAACCAGATTCGCATGAAAATAGGTGTCATGTTCGGCAGTCCGGAAACAACAACAGGCGGAAATGCACTCAAGTTCTATGCCTCTGTGCGTCTCGATATTCGACGCATTGGCGCAATAAAAAAAGGTGATGAGATTATTGGCAACAGCACCCGCGTCAAAGTAGTAAAAAACAAGATGGCACCACCTTTTAAACAGGCCGAATTTGAAATACGCTACGGCGAAGGTATATCTCGCGTGGGTGAACTACTCGATCTGGGCGTTCAGGAAGGATTTGTTAAAAAGGCGGGCGCATGGTATAGCTACAATGGAGAAAAAATAGGTCAGGGCAAAGATAATTCAGGCAAATACCTTTTGGAACATCCTGAAATTTCAGAAGAGCTGGAAACCAGAATACGAGAAGCTTTATTACCATCAAAAGACACAGACATAGAAATCGAACCAGAGGATTCCAGTGACTAAACTCGCCTTTGCAGAAAAAGACAATTATGCACGCTGCATAAATTCTGCAATCTACTCACTTGCAATGAGAGAACACTCTCGTCAGGAAATCTATAACAAACTTTGTCGCAAAGATTTTTCCGAGAATGTCGATCTAAACAAGTTACTGGACGAACTGGAAGCGAATAACTATCTTAATGAAGAGCGTTTTACCGAGAGTTTTATCCGCTCAAGATCGCAGCGAGGTCAAGGCACACTAAAAATTATCAATGAACTGCGCAGGCGCGGAATTAAGCCCGAGTTAATAAATCGCTGCATGGCAGAATCCGGAATAGACTGGCTCAGCCTGGCAAAAGAACAACGCAAAAAGAAATTTGGTAACGCAATGCCTTTGGATTTTAAGGAAAAAACACGCCAAATGAGGTTCTTGTCCGCTCGGGGTTTTGACGCTGATATTATTAGAGACAGTTTTAAATAATCCGCAATTTGCAGATCGCCCATGGAAATTTTCCAATAATCAAAAATATGTAAAAAAAAAACGGGGGGGGGGATGTACATGGGTAGCAGAGGACAGAGGGCAGAAGACAGTACCGTAGCCCGTATGAAGCCTTGCGGAATACGGGAAACGCGGGCTACATGGGTTGTTGTTCTCTACTCTCATGTTTCGTTCCTCAATACAGTCTACGCAAAAATATATAAAAAACAGGGGGGATGGGTATGGTACATATCAACATCACAGCAGAAGCTGCTAATGATATTGTCGCCCTTGGGTAATCCCGAAAATTTGTTCAAGATTCATTTCTGCGATTAAATTATCCACTGCCTGTTGTCCATGATTTCTACCTACTTCAGCAAGGATCAGGGTAACCGCATTGCGGTTATAGCCTGTTCCCAGGCTGATTTGCAGGGCGATTAGTTCGCGTGCTCTTTCTAAAGTCATTTGTCTGGTTCCTGGGAGCCTGCTTGGGAAGAGTGTAAATAAAAAAATTCATATAGTATTAAAAAAGGTTTAGTATCTGGCGGATCAATTTCTAATTAATCGGATCAGTCTGACATGGTTTTTCTTAAGCATAATTTAGATTATATGGTGTTTGGCATACTGGGGCTAATGAGTTTTTTAATGCTCTGGTTTGTTATCGAACGCTATATTTTCTACTCGCGTATAAAACTCAGTGAATATCAACATGCTGATCAATTAAATGTCTCGCTGACAAATCATCTGACTATAATTTCTACAATTGGAGCAAATGCGCCTTATGTCGGGCTATTGGGAACGGTAGTGGGCATCATGCTGACCTTTTATGATATGGGTCAAGGCGGAAAGGTTGAAGTTCACACTATTATGACAGGGCTGTCGTTGGCATTAAAAGCCACAGCAGCAGGGCTTGCAGTCGCTATTCCGTCGATCATGTTTTATAACGGTCTGTTAAGAAAGGTCGATGTTCTTAATGCGAAGTGGCGGGAACTGCAAGAACAGTAAACCTGAGAACCTTGCTTGCATGAAGCGATTTGATCAAATTAATGTAATTCCCTTTATTGATATTATGCTGGTATTGTTGGCGATTGTGTTGACAACCGCGACATTTATCTCTCAGGGGTTGATAGAAGTGGATTTGCCTGAAGCAACAAGCTCGCAATCATTACAGGAAAGTAGCCAGAAAAATCTTGAAATAATTATCAATGCCGAAAACAAGCTTTATTTATCTGACAGGCTTATTGATTCAAATGGCTTGTCAAAAGTCTTGCAAAGCCTCGATAAAAATACGCCCATCGTTCTTCGCGTGGACAAACAGGTCGCGTTTGAAAATTTTGTTGAGGTAATCGACCTGCTTAAATTAAACCATCTCGAAAAGTTCTCCATTGTTACCATTCAGGGCAAGCGAAAATGAAGAATCACTTAATCGGTTTTATTGTTTCCGCCTTGCTGCATGCAGGAATTATTAGTGGTGTCGTTGCCTTAAATAAACAGCCTGGAAAAAAACTGGCACCTGAGAATCAGCTTGCCTTGATGGTGGAGATGTTTAAATCCGAAGCTTCATCTCATCACTCTGTTCCAGATGCTATAGACGATATTGATTTACACTCAGATTATGTTGTGGCTGATCATTTTGTCACGCCTGCACCATTACCCACGCCAGCAATAAAAAAACAGCTTCTGAAGCCTCAGCCAAAAGAGAAACTTGATAAAAAACCACAGCCAACTGTTAATAGCAAGCCACAAAATTCTGAACAAAACATAAAAAAGAAGGCGTTAAAAGTAAAAAAATCGCGCCAGCACCTGGTTAAAACTTTCAAAAAACCGCTTGCAAAGAAGAAAACCAAAAAGAAAAAATTTAAGCGAAAGCCTCAAAAAATAGTCACAAAAAAAATAATAAAGAAGACAAAAAGACCTGCTCCCAAAAGCGTGTTAGCACCAGCAAAAAGAAAAACAGTCAGGACAAATATTAAAACAAAGACAAAAGTAGCTAAACATCCGACCAAGCCCCCGCTTAGGCACTATGCAGTAAGAAAAATAAATCCTCAAAGACAATATGCTGGCAGAAGAAAAGCATCTGCTTTTCCCCATAAAAATCTGCAAAAACGCAAGCCTTTAAGGAAACCGCCAAGACCTCATGCCAGAGCTTATAATAACAGGGCAAGAGGGGCTGTTGTCAGAAAGCAGGCGAGAACAGGCTCGCCAGGGGCTGCAAGAGCCAAGACAAGAACAGGCAGAAAGCAGGCAGTCACGGTGAAAAGAACGACGACAAGCAATCGTTCTCAAAAGTCACTGGTACCTCAATTACATAAAAAAGAATATCATAATAAAGCCCCCTCCAAAAAAGTGACTTCTGTAAATGTGCAGCGCCTAAATCAGCAATACAAGGCACGCTTGCAGCAGATTATTGTTTCCAAAAAGAGTTACCCCCGACGTGCACGAAGACATGGGCAGCAAGGAAAAGTCACTCTTTCATTCTCTGTTTCACACAGTGGCACAATTACTGATATTAGAGTGCTAAACAGTTCGGGTATACCCGTACTGGACAAGGCAAGTATCAAGGCAATTCAACAGACATCAAAAATGCTTCGGTTTTTCCCTGGAATGCCCAAAAAGTCGATGAAGCTTAGTATCACATTAAATTATATTTTAAATTCCAGATAGCATTGAATGCATTAAACCGTAGTAATTCCATAGTAATCATGCAGATAGAATCGAAAATCCAGTTAACCTGGATCAAGGCACAGGTCGGAGCAGGCTGAGCATAATCCGACAAGATCGTGGTACTATATTGGTTTACACGGGCTAGGAGTCTGTCCGAAAACTAGAAATTGACTGCAAATCCCACAAGTTCGTTAAATAGAGCAACTATTCGCCTCTCTTGATAAACTCACCTTATAACAATTCTGAAATTTTCGTTTCAATCCCAGTTCTCGGACAGCCTCCTGGGCTGATATATTAATTGCTGCAACGGCGGCGGTGCATGATTTAACTCTGGTGACACGCAATACAAAAGATTTTGAATCTTGCGGTATTCGTTTATTGAATCCTTTTATTGAGTGAACCCCGCAACTCATCAATCATCCCTGTATTGTTCTTTAAGCTACCGAAATAACATGGAAACGCCTGTCATTCCTGTATTTCGTTTTTCAACGAAAAAAATTAACAAAAAAATAATTGC
>JALVDQ010000251.1 GCA_027008885.1 Thiotrichaceae bacterium
CAACCGGCGTATTTCCTGCATAAGCCACGCAAATCTCGCGCAAATCTCGCACATAATCCGCATAATATAATCCTGAATCCACACGAGTCGAATAAACAAGAGGAATAGCAGCAAATGAACGTCCTGGTCTTTGATATAGAAACCATTCCCGATATTCAAAGCGGTCAGAAAATCTTTGATCTTGCAGGGCTGGATGATGCCAGTACCGTCAAGGCAATGCGTCACTTGCGGCAGCAAAAGGCGGGAACAGACTTTATGCCCCTGCATCTGCACCAGATTGTGGCTATCTCGGTTGTTTACCGCGGCATGGGGGATGATATGGGGCATGAAGTCTCGGTGCGCTCCCTGGGTAAGCTGGGAAGCACTGAAGCGGAACTATTGACGCTTTTTATCGAGCACATCGAAGAACGCACGCCAACCCTGGTTTCATGGAATGGCACAGGTTTTGACCTGCCTGTAATTCATTACCGTATGCTTAAAAACAGCATCAGCGCCCCCGGCTACTGGGAAAAAGGCGATAATAACAGTGCCTTTCGCTATGATAATTATCTTGGTCGTTACCATGAACGCCATACTGATCTGATGGATGTACTCGCCAGCTATAACCGCAATGCCAGCGCGCCACTGGATCATATTGCCACGATGCTGGGTTATCCCGGCAAAATGGGCATGGATGGCTCAAAAGTTTGGGATCAATATCAGGCAGGTAATCTGAATGCGATCCGCAACTACTGTGAAACCGATGTCTTAAATACCTATCTTGTCTATCTGCGTTATCAGCTCATGCGTGGAGAATTAAATCAGGATGAACTCCAACAGGAATATGCATTATTGCGCGATTTGCTGGATAATAGCGGAAAAGCACATTTACAAAAATTTTCAAAAGCCTGGGCTTAAAACTTAATATGACAGATGAAATCCAACTAGACCTGCTGGACGCGCCAAGTGATCCTGGCGGCTCCAATAATATAGAACGCCTGCCACTCGAACAATACACCGAAAAAGCCTATCTCGATTATTCCATGTACGTCATTCTGGATCGTGCCTTGCCGAATATTGGAGATGGTCTGAAGCCGGTGCAACGGCGTATTGTTTATGCGATGTCCGAGCTGGGTTTGTCAGCGGCTTCCAAACACAAAAAATCAGCGCGTACCGTGGGCGATGTACTCGGCAAGTTTCATCCGCATGGTGATTCAGCCTGCTACGAAGCAATGGTATTGATGGCGCAGCCGTTTTCCTACCGTTACCCGCTGATTGATGGTCAGGGTAACTGGGGTTCGCAGGATGATCCCAAATCTTTCGCGGCAATGCGTTATACCGAATCGCGTCTGACTCCCTATGCAAAGGTTTTGCTGCAAGAGCTGGGGCAGGGGACAGTTGACTGGGTTGATAATTTTGATGGAACCCTGAAAGAACCGGCACTCTTGCCGGCACGCTTGCCGAATGTCCTGCTAAATGGTGGATCGGGAATCGCAGTCGGCATGGCAACCGATATTCCTCCGCATAATTTACGCGAAGTAGTAAACGCATGTCTGCAATTATTAAAGAAAAAAAGCAGTACGACAGAGGAACTTCAGGCGCATATACCCGGTCCTGATTATCCAACCAGTGCGGAAATTATCAGCACTCCCAAAGAAATTGCGGCAATCTATGAAAGCGGCAAGGGCAGCATTAAAATGCGCGCCCTTTGGGAGAAGGAAAATACTGATATTATTATCACTGCCTTGCCGTTTCAAACCTCAGGCGGCAAGGTTCTGGAGCAGATTGCCACCCAGATGCGTGCCAAAAAACTGCCAATGGTGGCTGATCTGCGGGATGAATCCGACCATGAAAATCCCACCCGCCTGGTTATTACGCCACGCTCCAACCGCGTAGATATCAAGCAGCTGATGTCACACCTGTTTGCCACGACAGACCTTGAGCGTAATTACCGCGTCAATATGAACATGATCGGGATTGATGGCAAGCCACAGGTAAAAAATCTCAAAAAGATACTCAGCGAATGGCTGGAATTTCGACGTACAACACTGATAAGGCGGATTAAGTGGCGTCTGCAAAAAGTGCTGGAACGCCTGCATATTCTGGAAGGTCTGTTGCTTGCTCACCTGAATATTGATGAAGTGATCCGCATTATTCGTGAAAATGATGAGCCCAAGCCGATTCTGATGCAACACTTTAACTTGAGTGATATTCAGGCGGAAGCCGTGCTCAACCTGCGTCTGCGAAACCTTGCCAAACTTGAAGAATTTCAGATACGCGCTGAACAGGAAGATCTGATTAATGAACGCGATGAGCTGCAGGGCTTGCTTGATTCACCCAAAAAACTGACCTCCCTGATGCGCAAGGAGCTTAAGGAAGATGCAGAAAAGTATGGTGACGAACGTCGCTCACCCATCGTCGCGCGGGAAGCATCCCGGGTTCTGGATGAATCTGCACTGATACCGTCTGAGCCGGTAACGGTTGTTCTCTCCAAAATGGGCTGGATACGCGCAGCCAAAGGGCATGATATTGAGCCGCAAAGCCTGAGTTACAAACAGGGAGACAAATATCAGGATTCCGCACTGGGGCGTTCCAACCAGCAGGTTGTTTTACTCGACAGCACAGGTCGCAGCTATACCCTGGCAGCACATACACTGCCCTCGGCGCGCGGGCAGGGAGACCCACTCAGTGGGCGTTTTAAAGCCGCGCAAGGCAGCAGTTTTAAAGCAGTGCTGATGGGTAAAAATGAGCAACTGTTTTTACTTGGCAGCTCCTTTGGTTATGGCTTTATCTGCAAGTTTGAAAATATGCTAAGCCGTGCCAAAGCAGGCAAGGCAACCGTTAGCCTTGGCAAGACGGGAGCTGAATTACTTGCGCCAGCGCCGCTACTTGACCCTGAAAACGATTTTGTCGCCGCAGTCACCTCTGAAGGCTATCTGCTGATTGTAAAAGCCTCGGAGTTACCTTTGCTACCCAAGGGAAAGGGAAACAAAATCATCAATATACCACCCAAAAGATTGAAATCAGGTGAAGAAAAGGTAGTTGCCATAATTGCGCTAACGGCTGCCTCCAAACTGATCGTACATGCCGGCAAAAAACACAAGGTTATACAGGGCGCCGAGATAGTAGAATATCAGGGCGAGCGCGGCAAACGCGGCAAACTGTTACCCAATGGCTACCGCAAGGTAAGTCATCTGGAAATTGCATAGCGGGTACTTATGTGTTCCTACGCGAAAGTTGGGGACGCGTTTGCCCTCTGTGTTCTCTGTGCCCTCTGTGGTTAATATGGTTATGGAGAAAAATATATAAAAAACAGGGGGGATGGGTGGTCAGAGGACAGAGGACAGAGGACAGAAAAAATAAAGTTTCGTAGGTCGGATTAGCCTGAGCGTAATCCGACAAGAGCGTGGCACGATGTTATGAACTATGTTGGATTACGCTACGCTAATCCAAGCTACGCAAAAATGTATAAAAAAAGGGGGGGATGGGTGTTTCTGAGGGCAGAAGACAGAGGACAGTAGCAGAGTGTGTAACCTGCATTGAATTGCAGGGCTAAATTGTTAGATTAATTTTGAGCGGGTAGTTTAAAGTGAATGCTTGTATTAGTCTGTCGTTGGATATATCCCGCCTTCCTCAATCAGTTTCTCGAAAAGTTGTTTGAATTGTCTGTTTTGCATGAGTTTTTGCAGTGATTCACTACTGTGGCTGAAGTAGTAATTCTCACAAAGTTCCTGGATATCGTCTAGTCGCTCCACAGGTAAAACGATGTGATGTCCGTCCGCAAAAAAGTCCAGCCTGTTTTTATCGGTATTTTTAATATAGGCAAAGCGTAGCCAGCTTTCGCGTTCGTAATCCTGGTTTTTTTGGTAGCTATTTTCAGCACTTATCTCATGTTCTTCAGATGGTACTTCACCTTTGCTCTCGGTCAGGTACTTTCCCAGAAAAAGATCAAGATCAGCCTTTTGCTTGTCAATAGAATCCAGTATCAGGGTTGACAGTTTGTTCAGGTCGTTTGCCGTTATTTCACCCGGATTATCCTGGATTGTACGATCTGGATCTGTGAAGCGTTTTGTAAACTGCTTGTTTTTGCTAAATGTCTCCAGCCAGTTTTGCACCAGATCAACCGTGCGTGGCGCCTGAAAGCCAACAGAGAAGGTAAAACATGCCCCTTCTGCAATCCCATAATGCGGCATATTCGGTGGCAGATATAGCATGTCACCAGGCTCCAGCAACCAGTCTTCATCCTCATCAAACTCTTTTAGCAAGGCAATCGGCAAATCAGGAATTAATTCTCCGGGATAGTCTTCACGGGTGATGACTTTCCAGCGACGCTTGCCTGCTCCCTGTATTAAAAAGACATCATAGTCATCGCTGTGAGGACCGACAGTTCCCTGGTCTTCCGCATAGCTCACCATTAAATCATCAATACGCCAGTCAGGGATAAAACGAAATGGCTCAATCAGGTTACCCAGTTCAGGAACATAGCGCTCCAGGTCATTCACCAGAAAAGTACAGTGAGAGTCGGGCAGGGTGATAAAATCTTCTTCTGTAAAAGGCGCAAGCTTTACCTGCCAGGGCTTGTTTTCCGGCGGCAGACCATGTTCGATAATCATGCGTGCCGGTGCGTCAGTATCCAGTGTCAGCCCGGCAAGTTCTTCTGCCGTGAAAGGCATTTCAAAATCAGGAAACGCATTGCGTACAACAAGAGGCTTCTTTTGCCAATAATTTGCAAGAAAATCTTCTATTGACAGATCACCAAGGACATTTGTTTTCATAGTGAATAACCGTGATAAAAAGTATTGCTCTTAATTTTAGAAGATCTGCCAGGGGATGGCGCGATAATAAACCTTAATTATTATGCGGGAGCATGTTGAAGACAAGTATTGCAGTGTTCTCAGGCAAGTTCTTTGTTATTTTTATTAATAATTAACCAGCTCTTTTAAATTCGTGAAGTTCATCACGAATAACCTTGCGCAAAGTTTTTTCAAGTGACTTATTCTGATTTTTAATATGTTCTTGTAAAGCATTATTTATGAGGGTTTGATAGTTACCACCCCCAGCCTTATTAACCAGTTCTTTAAAATGATTTACAATATCACCATCGAGACGAATTGTGATGCGAACTTTATTGGGGTCTGGCTTAACAACAGCACCTCTTTTTCCTTTGCTAAAATCTTCAGTCATGGCTTAAACCTTCATAGTATTGTTTTATCATTTTGGGGTCTGCTTTTCTTGCGGATATAATTCGTATTGAACCTTCAATACACTCAGCATGAACTACGAACAATATATTTAAATACGATCCCATACCGAGAGTCTTAAATCTTTGTTCAGAATGATCAAAGTCTTCGATTGTTAAGGCATTTTCATCTTCCAGTGCGATAACCGCATCGGCAAAATCCACGCCATGTTTACGGAGATTGTCTTTTGCCTTGTTTTTATCCCATTCATAGTTCATGAACTAGTTTTAAATGACAGATAGGCATGCTTTCACTTCTTTGTTTTTGCAAATATTTTATGATTAACTAATCCGTCAGTTTAAAGTGGATGCTGTACCAGATTATATGCACAATCTGTGCACATGACAAAATGTTTTTGGTAAAGCCGCCATTTGCTGTCTGGATTAGCTCTTAGTCCGACAAAATTGGCACTATGTTGAATTTGCTAAGCTCTCGGACAGAGTCACCCAGCTAATCCAACATAGCGCTACCCGTTTAGCTATTAAAAACGTGGTCCTGCTGTTTTGGCAACTTCAGCCTGTTTTAATGCGGCTTTGCCTTGCTTGATGACATTATTGGCAAGTTCGATTGCTTTTTTATCTTTGCCTGCCTTGGCTGCTTCTTCGGCTTTTTTGATCATTTTACCCATAAGCGTCCACTCAAAACCCACGGCTGCTGCTTCTTTTTGGGCTTTTTTGGCAGCACTAATTGCGTCTTCGGCTTTGTTTGCCATGGCTGCGGCACTAATGCTCAGAGCTAAAGTAGCTAATAATAATTTAAGTTTCATTCATTCCTCCTGGTTGTTGAATATTTGATTTTATTTTGTGTTTTTAAACACAATTGTATTGATACCAGTTTACCTGGGAAAGGTCAATCTCTATAATAATCGGCTAATTTAATAAACCTGAATCAGTCTTGAATCCGTGACCCCTGCCAAACCCGTATTTTACTCCCGTTTATCCGCATTGAAGTCACGCATTCAGATTAGTCTTACAGCATCTCCCTCCCCAAAATTGGATAGTAACTATGAAAATTCTTGAAGAAGCCTTAACCTTTGATGATGTTTTACTTGTCCCCGCGCATTCAACGGTGTTACCGGCTGAGGTTGATTTGAGTACCCAGTTGACCAAAAAAATTCGCCTCAATATTCCGATGTTATCAGCAGCAATGGATACCGTCACTGAAGCCCGGCTGGCGATTGCATTAGCGCAGGAAGGTGGACTGGGTATTGTGCATAAAAATATGACGATTGATGCTCAGGCAAAAATTATTTCCAGCGTCAAGCGTTTTGAAAGTGGCATTATCAAGGATCCGATTACCATTGCAGCAGATGTTTCTGTTGGAGAGGTGATGGCTCTAACGGCGAAACACAAAATATCAGGGGTTCCTGTGGTTGAGAATGGTGATGATCTGGTCGGTATTGTTACCAGCCGCGATTTGCGATTTGAAACCAATCTGGATCAGCCTGTCGCATCCATTATGACACCAAAGGACAAGCTGGTTACGGTTGCGGAAGGTGCGAGTAAAGACGAAATCAAAAAACTGCTACACACACATCGCATTGAAAAAGTTCTGGTGGTTAATGATGACTTTAAACTGCGTGGCTTGATTACGGTTAAAGACATTCAAAAATCAACTGATTTCCCGAATGCCTGCAAGGATGCCTCAGGCAGTCTTCGTGTTGGCGCAGCAGTGGGCACGGGGCATGGCACGGAGCAACGTGTGAAGGCACTGGTTGATGCTGGTGTCGATGTGGTTATTGTAGATACCGCACATGGACATTCGCAAGGTGTGCTGGATCGGGTAAGCTGGGTTAAGGAAAATTTCCCGCAGGTAGAGGTCATTGGAGGCAATATCGCCACGGCAGAAGCCGCGCTTGCCCTGGTTGAAGCAGGTGCAGATGCAGTGAAGGTGGGGATTGGTCCGGGTTCAATTTGTACTACACGCATGGTGGCAGGGGTTGGCGTACCGCAAATCACTGCAATTATGAATGTCGCAAACGCACTCAGGGACAAAGGCATACCACTGATTGCTGATGGCGGGATTCGTTTCTCGGGGGATATTGCAAAATCACTGGCATCCGGTGCGCATTGCGTCATGTTAGGCGGTATGTTTGCGGGCACAGATGAAGCACCGGGCGACATCATTATCTATCAGGGACGCTCCTATAAATCGTATCGTGGTATGGGCTCACTGGGTGCCATGGCAGAAGGTTCGAGTGACCGGTATTTCCAGGAATCTGAAAATGCCGCGGATAAATTAGTCCCCGAAGGCATCGAAGGGCAAGTGCCCTATAAAGGTCCTCTGGCTCCAATTATTCACCAGCTAAACGGCGGTATCCGTTCCAGTATGGGCTATGTTGGCTGCAAGAATCTGGAAGAAATGCGAACTAAACCCAAATTTGTACGCATTACCGGCGCGGGTATGAAAGAATCTCATGTGCATGATGTGACGATTACAAAAGAAGCGCCAAATTATCATTCATAGTTTGTAACTACTCAGCTTACCCTTTATTTTACCAGCTACGTTAAAAGTGGGTGGTGGCTTAAACCTGTTGATTATCCAATGCGCAACACATAGTGCCACGATTTTGTCGGATTACGCTTGGGCTAATCCGACCTACAGAACACAGGTTTGAGTCACTACCCAAAATAAAGGGCAATCCGGGCAGTTTATAGATGATGCTGAGATGGCTATTCAACAATAACCCTGGCATTTAAAGGCTGGGTAGGGCGGTTGTTTGGGTGCTTTAGTGCCTTCTGCAATTTCTCTACCTGTGCCCTGGATACATGGAAAGGACGCTTCATTACAATCCAGCGAACACCTTCAGTACATGGAGGGGTTGTGAGAGAACCATTAAAGCGGTAGTAACTGCTGATCTTTTTTTCCATCTGCAATGTTTTTAAGGCATTCGATGCCAGCTTCTCCTTGTCTCCCTTGTTCATAGGCAGTTTTTTCCATAGGGATGCGAGGGTTGGATCATCAGGACCGGGAGAGAAAAACACGGCAACAACAGCAATTTCATTTTTATCACTAAGGTGAACAAAATGCGCTTCTAGTGGAAAATGTTGCCCATTAACTGTATTTTCACTGGGTGTATGAAAATGAAACTGTTTCAGGGTGAATTTGATATTATCAACAATAATTTCTCCACCAGACCACATATTGACCTGTACGGTATGTCCGTTATTAACAATGGTACTGGGGGTTATGATATTGTAATCAAAGGGAATCGCAGGTAAGTTGGCATCCAGCACCGAGTTTTTCATATCTATATCAACGGGTGACTGGTTATTCCCTGTTTTGCAACTGCTGTAGCTTGCAGACAAATCTCCCCAAAATTCAGGACCTTGTTTGCCACTATAGCTCCAGTGGGCTGATTTTTCTGCGTGTGCCTTGTCTGTATTATTGCTCTTTGCCTTTTCTGCAAAAACAGGGTTTAGCCCCAAAAAAGCGAAGATAGTCAGGCTTGTGAGAACTAGCGATTTTTTTTTCATAATGTTTGTATCTTTTTTAGACTGGCTTACTTTATGCTTCATCTTCTGTTTCGTCAATGTTCACAATAAAAATCCTTAAAAATCACTTGATATAAACGTGCCAGCCGATTTTAATTAGCACTCTTCTCAAAAGGTAACACTATGACTTCCAATATTCACAATGACCGCATTTTAATTCTCGATTTTGGTGCTCAATACACTCAACTGATTGCACGACGGGTGCGCGAAGTGGGTGTCTACTGTGAAATATATCCCTGGGATGTGAGTGATCAGGAAGTAAAGGATTTTAATCCCAAAGGTATTATCCTCTCGGGTGGTCCAGAATCGACCACGGGCGAGGATGCTCCCGCCGCGCCCCGGATTGTTTATGATCTGGGTGTGCCGCTGCTTGGAATCTGCTACGGTATGCAAACCATGGCGGCGCAACTTGGTGGCAAGGTTGAAAATGCTGATCAGCATGAATACGGCTATGCCCAGGTTCGCGCCCGTGGGCATACCGCGCTACTCAAGGACATTGAAGATGAAGTGAGCCCCGAAGGCTTTGGTCTGCTCGATGTGTGGATGTCACATGGCGACCGGGTCATCGAAATGCCCGAGTCATTTAAGTTGATGGCATCCACCGAAAATGCACCCATTGCAGGCATGGCAGATGAAAACCGGCGCTTTTACGGCATCCAGTTTCACCCGGAAGTGACGCATACAAAGCAGGGTAAACGCATCATCGAGCGTTTTGTACGCGAGATTTGTGCCTGCGAAAATTTATGGACAGCACGCAATATTATTGATGACAGCATTCAGAAAGTGCGTCAACAGGTTGGTTCTGATGAAGTCATTTTGGGGCTCTCGGGAGGGGTTGATTCATCGGTTGTAGCAGCCCTGTTGCACAAGGCTATCGGCAATCAGCTTACCTGCGTCTTTGTGGATACCGGGCTGTTACGCTATCAGGAAGGCGATCAGGTGATGTCGATGTTTGCCGAACACATGGGAGTAAAAGTCATCCGTGTAGATGCCGAAGAACGCTTTCTCAAGGCACTTCAAGGCAAAACAGACCCGGAAGAAAAGCGCAAGATCATCGGCAATCTGTTTATCGAGGTTTTCGATGAAGAATCTGCCAAACTCAGCAATGCAAAATGGCTGGCACAGGGTACAATATACCCTGATGTGATCGAATCGGCAGGCAGCAAAACAGGCAAGGCTCATTTAATCAAGTCACATCATAATGTCGGCGGGCTACCCGATGATATGAAACTGGGGCTGGTAGAACCACTGCGTGAGCTCTTCAAGGATGAAGTGCGCGTAATTGGCATAGAACTTGGTCTGCCTGCTGAAATGGTGCATCGCCATCCATTTCCCGGACCGGGTCTGGGGGTGCGGATTCTGGGGGAAGTCAAAAAGGAATACGCTGATATTCTGCGCCTTGCCGACCATATCTTTATTGAAGAGCTTTACAAGCATGATCTATACCATAAAACTTCCCAGGCATTTGCTGTATTCCTGCCAATAAAATCAGTCGGTGTCACTGGTGAC
>JALVDQ010000252.1 GCA_027008885.1 Thiotrichaceae bacterium
GGGGGAACTATCAACAAGCCAAACCTGAAGCTTGGTGTTACTGCCAGCAAGCTTGCCTATAAGGATATTAAACAGGGCGACAAACCACTTTCGGTAGAGGGTGAAGTGAGTTTAAACAGGCAACTGATAAATCTTAACAATCTTCGCCTGAAAAGTGGCTCAAACCTTGTTATCGTATCGGGTCAGGCAAGCGAACCATTTAATCTGAGCTGGAAAGTTGATGCCAGAAATCTTAAACAGTTGTCTCCACTGCTTGCTGGCAGAGTCAATGGCAGCGGTCATCTGAAAGGAACGCTAAAAAAACCCGAGATCAATATTAAACTGACTTCTAATGGTGTTGCCTTCAGGGATATAAGACAGGGCAAGGAAACACTCAGCCTGCAAGGTGACCTGGGGCTTGTTAATGATGTGATTTATCTTAAAAAACTGACTGCGATCAGTGGCAAAAATCGCGTTACTGCATCAGGTCAGGCAAGTGAACCAATGAACTTGCAACTAAAAATTGATGCCGGAAATTTAAAACAGGTTTCACCTGATTTATCCGGCAGGATACAGGGCGATGCGCAGCTCCAGGGTTCTTATAAATCCCCCCTGATAAAGGCAAACCTGAAGGCATTTGGTTTACGCTACCAGACATACCAGCTGGCGCAAAAAAAACTGGCGTTAAAGGGCGAAGTGCAGCTCCTGAACGGCGTGCCAATGGTTAAGAATTTAAGCGTCAGGGCAGGAAATAACCATGTGCAAATTTCAGGTCGGGCAAGCAGCCCTTATAACCTCAGCTGGGATATTGACAGTAAAAATCTGCAACAGTTAATACCTGGTTTGGCTGGTCGTCTGCTATCAAAGGGAACACTTCAGGGCAGCATTGACAGACCCGTTATTAATACCACTATCAAGGGCAAAAACCTGCGTTACAAGGGTATCAGGCTAGGCTCGATAAAAGCTAGCGCGCAAACAAAAAATGGCATTTATAAAATTAAGGGAGACCTCATAAATCTGCAAACTGCCGCTCAAAAAGTCAGGCGCTTAAAGGTCGAAGCCAATGGTCGCATAGATAACCATAGTATTAAGCTCTACGCTGAGCATGAAGAAGGCAAGCTCAGCCTCAAGGCAAATGGTGCCTGGCTCAAGCAAAAGTGGAAAGGCACTTTGCAAAGCCTCTCATTAAAAGATACCAAGGCAGGAGACTGGCGCCTGAATAAACCAACCGCCGTCAGTTTATCCAGACACGGCTTTAGCGCTTCCAGTTTTTGTCTCGGCAGTAAAAATACGCAGGTATGCTCTTCAACGCTTGCCTGGTCTGACAAGAGCGGCTTGAGAACCAAAGGCAGACTGCGCAAAACACCTTTGGCATTATTCAAGCCCTGGTTACCTGAAGGAGTTATCCTGAGTGGTTCCGTTAGTGGTCGCTATGATATTAAGCAAAATGCGGGAAAGCCTGTTGGCAGTATTCAATTGACCTTCCCCAACAGTAATTTTTCCTTTAAAAATGCCGATGGAGAAGAGCAAATTCTGGCGTATAAAAATGCCGAGTTAAACGCCACCATTAACAATCGAACCATTATTGCCAAAGCCAAAATGGAAATACTTAACCGTGGTCAGTTAGCAGCAAATGCTACCATTAAATTATCCCCCGGCAATGGCAGACATACGATTGACGGCAATGCCGAATTTGATGTGCCAAATATTAACTGGGCGCAACGCTATATTCCTCACAGTCGTGGTCTGCGAGGCAAACTAAAAAGTAAAATCAAATTTACAGGGCTTCTCTCAAATCCGCAAATCAGGGGAGAGGCAGATCTAAAAAATGCCTATTTAAGATTGCCAGAGGCAGGTACCGAACTCACCAATATCAATATCAGTGCGCGTGCCGATAGACCCGGGCAGGCAATAATCAAGGGCAAGGCACTGATGGGCAGAGGCGCGATAAATATTACAGGCTCGCTCAATGCCAGAGATGTTACCCGCTGGAAAGTAACGCTCAAGATTAGCGGCAATAATATCCGTTTTATGAACACGAATGAGGTCAAGGCAACCATGTCACCCGATCTGACGCTTGGAATCACCCCCAAAGTCGTCAGTATTCAGGGAAAAGTGCTTATTCCGGAAGCAAATATCAACCTGAAGGCAATACCGGAAACCAGCATTGATGAGTCTGAAGATGTTTATGTGATTGGCGAAAGAAAACCCGGTGAACAATTATCTGCCGTAAAAATACAGCCCAATGTGCTCATACAGCTGGGAGACAAAATAAAAATAAATGCCTTTGGGCTTAGAGCCAAACTATCAGGGCGAGTAAACATTTCTCATAACCGCAAGGACATTCTCGCCAATGGTTCATTAAGAGTGTCTGATGGAAAATATCAGGCGTATGGACAAAATCTGGAAATTAATAACGGGCGTTTGATTTTTAACGGCTCTCCCAAAATTATTGGTATGGATATTCGTGCCACGCGCAAGGTGGATAAATACCTGGTTGGGGTTCATCTTGGAGGCAACCTGCTTAATCCCAAATCAAAGATATTCTCTGAGCCAGCTCTTCCGGAAAGCGAGGCATTGAGTTTTCTGCTCACAGGTCACAGCCTTTCGACCTCGACAGGCAGGGAAAGCGCATTATTGATGTCAGCGGTGCGGGGGCTAGGGATAACCGGCAACGACAGTTTATTGCACAGTATCGGCTCATCACTCGGACTGGATGATGTCAATATTGTCACCAATACCAACTATAGAAAAAGTGAATTATCGCTTGGCAAACGACTCGGACCCCGTCTC
>JALVDQ010000253.1 GCA_027008885.1 Thiotrichaceae bacterium
CTAGATATTTCTCAATTTTCGTTAAATATATAAATAAAACAATGATTCGCCTCAAATTGATAAAAAATCGAGTCAAATCAGCTTTCCCTCGCTACGACTCATATCCTGGGAGCCTGTCTGAAAACTAGAAATTGACTGCAAATCCCACAATCATCATAATCTGAGTTTATCAAGTTCGTTAAATAGAGCGACTATTCGCCTCTCTTGATAAACTCACCTTATAACAATTCTGAAATTTTCGTTTCAATCCCAGTTCTCAGACAGGCTCCTAGCGGTTTTATGGATGAGCAAAATGTTTAAATTCAGGTGGGGATAATAATGAAAAACGTTAAAAAACTTTCTACGGTACTATTATTTGGTTGTAGTTGTTTTATTGCTGGTTGTGTTGGTATCTCTACAAAGGAGAAGCAAATACAGTTGCTCCAGTATTATCACCTAGACAGAAAAAAGTTACGCAATGAAATATCAAAAATACTGGATGAGATGGGAGGTCACAGGGTAAAAGGAGATGTTGAAAGATTTTATAAACAAACCTTATCCCTAACTAATACATATCATCAAGGTTCTAAGCAGCCAGAATACTCTAATTCATTTACGATAGTTAAGTTTACGGGATTTGAACATCTCCGAAAACGTAGCTCTGATTATTCGCTTCCTTGGGGAGTTTTGAAACAATGCAATACTAAAAAAATAATTGCCAGTGGATTATCGCTTGCACCTTTAGGAGGGGGAAAGTATATAGCAAATATATTTGCTACAACCAAAAGCACTGATTTAATAGAGTATGATTTAAGGAAAATGAGTAATATTTGTTTTCAAGCGCATACCAGCTCTATGGTTTTTGGAACTATTGAAAGTAATCTTATAAAGGTAGGTAGTGGTCAAAACGGCAAGGTCACCCATTAGCCAGCAATAGCCACCGACCTGACTTTTATTGTCTTACTATATTCCTGTGGATTTTCCAACTATCAAAAATATGTAAAAAACAGGGGGGATGGGTAAACCTGTTGATTTGCTCGATGTGCAGTTTGGATTAGCATAGCACCACGCTCTTGTCGGGTTACGCTTGAGGCTAACCCGACAAGATCAAAACACAGGTTTGACCGCTACCCTTTTTCTTTATACCTCTTTATTTAATCTTCATCTCAACGCGACGATTTGTTGCTCTGCCGCTTTCTGTTTTATTTGACGCAATCGGTTGTGATTCGCCATAGCCTTTGGCAGATAGCCGGTTTGCTTTTACTCCTTTCTTTATCAGGTATTTCATAACCGTGTTTGCGCGACGTTGGGAGAGACGTTTGTTTATGGCTGCCAGACCTTTATTATCGGTATGACCTGCAATCTCAACCTTAATCGCCGGGTTGTCAATCAGGATTTTGGCTGCCCGGTTCAGTATGGGTAGTGAACTACTTGTCAAGGTGGCTGAACCAGTGGCAAAGGTAACGCCTTTGAGGTTAATGTTTTCTGTTGGAGTACAGCCAAATTTGTTTACTGTTTCTCCTTGCTTGCTTGCAGGGCAGAGGTCGTCCTTGTCGGCTACGCCGTCCTTGTCTGTGTCTTTAATAGCGGGGCAGCCTTCATCGTTTACTGCGCTGCCTTCAGGAGAAGCGGGGCATTTATCCAGGCTATTGGCTACGCCATCCTTGTCAGAATCAGCAAAACAACCTGATAAATCCACTTCTGTGCCTGACGGGGTATTCGGACATTTGTCTTTTTTATCGAGTACGCCATCATTATCACTGTCGGCAGTTGCGTCGGCAAACTTGGCTTTTAAGTCTTCATAAGCACTCTTTAAGGGGTCAAGCTGGCTGGCTGTTGCCATTAACGCGGTTATCTTGCTGGCTTGTTCAGCTGATGAGTTTTCCAGGTTTGCTATTTTAGCCTGTAAAGACTTGTTTTCTTCATCTCTGGCTGCAAGTGATTGTTGCAGTTTTTCGATTTCCAGTTTGCAAGTCTTGTTGTTTTCATTGCAGGAATTGAGTTGCTGTTTGAGTTCTGCAATTTCATTCAGTTTGGCTTTATAAGCTTTTTGTAAATCTTCCAGCTCCGTTGTGGATTTTCCCAGAGCAGCAAGTTTTTCAGCCTGGTTTGCAGCATTGGATTCAAGCTCGCTGAGTTTCTTTTTGAGTTCTGCATTTTCATTATTGCGTTCCTGGTAAGCGTTTTTTAATGCTTCCAGTTTTACCGTAGTATTGCCAAGTGCAGTCAGCTTTCTCGCCTGTTCAGCCGAAGTTGATTCTGCGGTAGCCAGTTTGGTTTGCAGTGTTTTATATGAATCATTCAGCTCGGCAAGTTTTGCCTTTAAACTTTCAATTTCATCAAGCTTGGTTTTATAGGTACTCTTTAATGCTTCCAGCTCTTTTTCCGCATTGCCAAGTGCAGTCAGCTTTCTCGCCTGTTCAGCTGAAGTCGATTCGGCGGTAGCCAGTTTGGTTTGCAGTGTTTTATATGAATTATCCAGCTCGGCAAGTTTTGCCTTTAAGCTTTCAATTTCATCAAGCTTGGCTTTATAGGTACTCTTTAATGCTTCCAGCTCTTTTTCTGCATTGCCAAGTGCAGTCAACTTTCTTGCCTGTTCAGCCGAAGTCGATTCAGCGGTAGCCAGTTTGGTTTGCAGTGTTTTATATGAATCATCCAGCTCGGCAAGCTTTGCTTTTAGGCTTTCAATTTCTTCAAGCTTGGCTTTATAGGCTTTTTGCAGTTCTTTGAGTTCAGTTGTCGATTTGCCCAAAGCACTAAGTTGTTGTTGCTGGGAGGATGCCTGGGTTTCTGCCTGAGCCAGTTTTTCCCGAAGTTCGCTGTTGGCAGCCTCAACCTCTCTGAGTTGTTTCTGTAATGCCTCATTTTCACTATTGCGTGTTTTATAGGCACTCTGTAATGCGGCTAATTGTATTGAGGTCTGACCTAATGCGTTAAGCTTTCTTGCACGATTTGCAGAATTGGCTTCTACTGATGCCAATTTTGCTTGCAGTGATTTGTACTCACCGTCAAGTGAAGCAAGTTGATTTTTTAAATCTGCAATTTTTTTGGCTTTGAGGGCAATATCAGATTCGAGAGAATCAAGTTTTTCCTGTAAGGATTGATTTTCAGTCTCTGTTTCTGACAGTTTTTTCTTTAAGGTAGAATTTTCCTCAGCGCGCTGTTCATAGGTTTGCTGAAGTATCTTGTATTTTGACTCGGTTTCTTGCAGTTCGGCGACTTGCTCCTTGAGATTATCCCGATCCTTCTGAAAACTGGCGAGTTTGTCTTGTAACTCTTTCTTTTCTGAACTTAAATCCTGCAGTTTCTTTTTTAGATTGTTAAGTTCCTGATTTTCTTGCTGGTATGATTTCTGGAGAATATTATACTTGGTCGTTGTTTCACCTAGCAAAGAGAGTTTTTGCGATAGGGTCTTTTTGCTATTGTCAGCTTCTGTTAACTGCTTGTGAAGCTCTTCGATCTCATTTGAGCGTAACTTATAGGCTTCCCGTAATACATTAAATTTTGTTTCTGTCTGTTTAAGAAGAGCAAGTTCCTGTGCTGTATTGCTAACATCTTTTTCCATCCTGGAAAGTTGCTCTTTCAGGCTATTTTGCTGTTTTTCAGACTCGGCAAGTTTGTCTTGCAGCGCTTTTTCCCGCTTTTCTGATTCAGCCAGATTTTTTTCCAGAACAGAGATGTCATTGACACGTTGTTTATAAGCTTCCTGAAGTGCTTTTAATTTTGTTGAAGTCTGATCCAGAAGAGAGAGCTTTTCTGTTTGGATTTTTTTGGTTGAATTGGCTTCATTCAACATGCTGTTCAATTTATCGAGTTCGCTATTACGGAGTTTATATGCTTCCTGTAATACCTTGTATTCTGTCGCTGTCTGGCTGAGAAGCCCAAGTTTTTCAGTTTGCTTTTTATTCTCATCCTGAAGCTTTGTTAGTTGTTCCTGTAGCTCTGCTTTTTCTTTGCCTGCCTTGAGCAGTTCTTCCTTAAGTTTGTCAATGGAAGCTTTTTGTTGCTGGTAGCTGGATTGTAAAATTTTGTATTTTGTTGATGTTTCTTCAAGAGAGGAAAGCTCAGAGCTCAAGTTTTTTTGTTCTTCAAGTTTTGCCGCAAGCTTCTTCTTGAGTTCCAGATTCAACTGGTGTAATTGCTCATAAGCAGCTTGCAATACCTTAAATTTGTTTTTTTCTTCCTCAGAAGCGGGGCTCTGCCTGGCAAGCTTTGCTTCCAGATTATCAATGATTTCCTTGCTGTCACTCATCTGGTTCTGGATGTCTTCCAGAGCCTGTTTTAATTCTACAACTTTGCTCGCATCCTCACTACACGCTGCCTGGTTAGCTGTGTTTTGCTCCGCTGGAGCAGCTAACGGAATTGGGAGTTCGGCAGGATTAAAATATGGACTGGGCGGGGGCAGGGGGGTCATTGCCTGCACTGCCGGCATCATTCTTCGATGCATATTTGGATAGGGCTGGGGAAGTTGTGCTGGTGGAAATGCTGTTGTTGCCCCCAGAGGACCTGCATAAGAAGGAGAAGGAATAACCGGTACAGGGATGCAGTCTGCCCAGGCAATAGGCACGGGTTCAATCGCTCTTACCCGGACTTGTTGGGCATTAATAGCGGGATTGTATTGCTCGGCAAAAGCTTGCTGTACTCCCAGCATATTGACTGCAATTGTTATCAACAAAGATAATTGTTTGATTTTCATATTAGTTCTCCAATGGTATTTAATATTATTAATGGCTTTGTTCTGGTTCTGTGAGGCTGCTATGGCATGGGCATAAATCGGCGAAATTAATCTTTGCCTCATCTTTGCATTAGCTCGCAGATTCAGGTTAGCTCCCTCCAAAATCTCTGCGGGCTGCTGATATTGTAATTGTAAATCCGGCAATGACATCAATAAAAGACATAAGGGTTAAAAATAAAAAAGTTGAATCACCTTTTGGACCAACCGTCCACGGAGAAATCATCCATGAAATGAGAAAGGCGATAAAAACAAGTGTGGACAAGGTATGGTCTACTATTGAGACATTGGAAGTTCGTGTTGCCTTGAATACTTCGATATTCAGAGTGATAAGCCCCAGTAAAACGACAAGATCACCCCAGGTTGGTCTCCAGACAAAACCCGATGGCAAGCCCACATGAGCAATGACAAAGCTTAGTTTTTCAGGAAAGAAGCCAACAAGGTATAAAAATAAATATCCAGCATACATAAACGCAAATAAGGGAAAAAAGCTTAAAAAAGGCATAATTCTACCAAAGTAATTGTCAACTAAATCCATTGTATGAGTGTTTATAAAGACAAGCAACAATTCTATGTTTGTCTTGAAGCTGTGACTTCACTCTGGCGCATAAAATTACAGATTCAGCTTAAACTTACATTATAAATCATTTGTATGGAAGTATAGCTCAATACAAAACAAGTATAATATTAATAATCTATGATAAAATAATTCTCTTGATTTTACCTGATTCAGCTCATAATTTACTTCGTAAATTATTCATTGTCCCCGTTACATTGCTACATGCTCTGTCCTCTGACACACCCATCCCCCCCTGTTTTTATATATTTTGCGTAGTCTGTTGAGGAACGAAACGCAGGGCTCCTGGGCATAGCCTCAATAATTCTAATGATTGCTGATTGAAACATCTTAATTTGCTAATATGCGCCGCTGGTTTACAACAAAAAGCATCCAATATGAGTGAGACAAGCAAAAACACACAAGCATCAGGGCTTGAATTTACTGAAGCCAGTGAATCCCGCAAGTTTCTGAAACAGCAACTTGACAAAAAACAAAAGCAGTTATCTGAAATCAGAATTGATTGTGATCCAATTGAGCGCGCAGAATTACAGCATGAAATCGCAGAAATCATGCTTGAATTAGGCGGCAATGGTATGCCGGAAGCAGCCTGGGGGCTCGCCAAGGAATCGTTTCTGATTTATATTGAACATGAAAAATTTGAAGATGCCGTAAATGCTTGCGATCTGCTCTATCGTACCGAACTGCCCGCTTCTGTTGTTGCCCTGGGTCATGCCATGTGGCTTGCCGTGACCTATCCAGTAGACCCTGAACTTAGCATTGTCATGATGAAGAATCTGATTGACGACACACCTGAAAAATCAGACGGTGCAGCCGTTGCCGCAGCAACCGCGCATTATATTGCGGACTTGCGACTTGAGGGCGAGAAGCGTGACAGTGTGATGTTTTTAACCGGCAATCTACTTGCCCAGGTCGCTGAACGCCACAGCAATGTCAGTGACCAGGCGCAAATGAATTTCTGGATGGAGAAACTGGAGCTGAATGATCCAGCCAAATTTTTGCCAAGATTAGCACAGGTTATTGATGCAATTGTTGCGGGAGACTGGTGGATAGATCGGGACGCCTTGCGCGCTAAATTACCCGTAAATTAAACAGCTACCCATCCCCCCCTTTTTTTACATATTTTGCGCAGTGTGTTGAGGAACCCGCGTTTCGCATACTCAACGCTGACTACGCTCCGGCGTTACGAACGGGACGCTGGAGCGTCCGGGCTGCGTTCCCATGTGGAACGTGGGAACGAGAAAAGCTCTGTCCTCTGTCTTCTGTCCTCAGATACCCATCCCCCCTGTTTTTTATATATTTTAGCCAGTGCATACCTGAATCGTATTAGTCTCACGGATTCAGATCAGTCTTTTAGCAGTTCACGCACTTCCAGTAACAGGTTTTCAATTAGTTCGGGTGGCATATTGGGTGCTTGCACCAGTGCCAGATTTTTCATGAGCTGGTTTGCCTGTTCCTGCTCTAGCCAGCCATTTTGCAGTGCTTCGGTATAGACCCAGATGCCTGCTTCTGCGGGTGTTGGTGCTTTGTCAAGATCAGCTTTACCTGCAATATAGGCGAGTTGTGAGGTGATAAGCAGGTTGGCTGCAACTGAATACATTTCCTGCTCCAGTAATATTTCAGCGGCTTGCAGTTTTTCTTTGGCGCTTGCAATCAGTGGTGATTGTGTTTTTTCAGGGGGCTGGTTTTTATCTGTCCGGTTTCTGTCAAAATAGGTTTCTGTTGTTTGAACAGGTGAGTTGTCGCCCAGGCGTTGTAGACCGCCGAGTGTTTGACTGTCTATGACGGCTACCGGAATTTCATCGCTGCAAAGTTTTTCTGCCTGAAGATTTGATTGGCTGTCCAGTTGTTCCAGAACAACCAGTATGCCGCCACCTGATCCGAGAATCTGTTCGATTTTAGTGCCAAAAGTTTGCTGGATATTTTCAATGGTTTGTTGCAGATTGGCTTCCAGTATTTGCTGCCCCTGGTTGTCTGTATCTTCCTGTAGCCTGCTTTCTGCCGAGGCTGTTTCTTTAATAGCGCTGTCTGTATCTGCCTGATTTTCCTGGGTTGCTACTGCTGCTGAAGGTTCAGCGCTATTGCTGTCATGCTGCTTGTTGTCATTTTCCCTGTTGCTATCGTCATCATCACTTGCAAGGTCGTCAACCAGTGTTTCCAGCAGTTTTTTACTGACGCCAACCACGTCTTCACTGGCATCGGGATCAATTACATTGTCAAAAAGATTGCGCTTGCCTTTTACCAGTGAGGCAACATGCTCTTCATAAGAATCGGTGCTGGTGATAATAATTGACTGTACTGTATTTTTTTGTCCCAGACGATGCACTCTGGCAATACGCTGATCGAGTACAGCGGGGTTCCAGGGTATATCCAGATTTATCACGATCGAGGCGTTTTGCAGGTTAAGCCCTACGCCACCCGCGTCGGTAGAAATAAAGACCTGCACTGCATCATCATCCCGAAACTTGTTCATCAGGTCGCCACGTTTGGCTGTGGGTATGCCGCCATGAAGATGGACAAAGCCCACGCCCATTTTTTTCAGGCGCGTTTCGACCATCTGGGTCATGAGTTTCCACTGTGAGAAAATCACGGCTTTCTGTCCTGACTGAATGCAAAGTTCCTCAATCAGGTTTTCCATTTCATCCAGCTTGGGCGAGCCTTCGGTTTTTTTATCTACCAGTCCGGCGGCATTACACGCCATGCGAGCGGTTTGCAGGGCTGCCATCATGCGATGCGATTCGCCAGGTGTAAGAGGGCGTTTTTTCGCAATATTTGCCAGACGTCCGGCGCTGCTCATGGCATCGTCATGCAGCTCTCTTTGTTGCGCGGTGAGTTCGACATCGAGACGCTGGTCAATGCGTCCGGGTAATTGTCCGCTGACCAGACGCCGGTCACGACG
This sequence comes from Thiotrichaceae bacterium, assembly GCA_027008885.1. Classification (GTDB taxonomy): domain Bacteria; phylum Pseudomonadota; class Gammaproteobacteria; order Thiotrichales; family Thiotrichaceae; genus Cocleimonas. Next base: position 8,188 of record JALVDQ010000253.1, read on the forward strand.
CAACATAACCGGTTCCAGCCTGCGTCGCAGTTCAGTCAGGTTACGATAGCCCAGCACCTTGCCGCGTTCGTCGGTGATATGAAAATCAATCAGATAACGCCATAAAGGACCGAGTACATTGGTATCGACAACCTGCATGAGGCTAAACAGGTCTTCCAGGCGGTTTTCCAGCGGTGTCCCGGAAAGCACAAAAGCATAATTAACCGGGATTAATTTAATGCTTGAGGCAATCTTGGTGCGCCAGTTTTTAATACGTTGTGCCTCATCCAGTATTAAAAGATCGGGACTCAGTGTTTCATTAATCACGCTTAAATCGCGTAAAATCAATTCATAGTTAACAATATAAAAGCCCTTGCCACGACGATACTGTACGCCGCGCGTTTCCGGCTTGCCCTGTATAATCTGGCTCGGGTAATCGGTAAATTTTTCAATTTCACGCGCCCACTGCTGTTTTAACGAGGCAGGACAAACGATTAAAACGCGCTCGACCTCTGAATTTTTCATCAGCCAGCTTGCTGCCGCGATTGACTGCAAGGTTTTGCCCAATCCCATATCATCAGCCAGCAAGCCACGCCCGTTTGCTGCAAGAAAGGCAACACCTTCTACCTGATAGGGATAAAGCGTGGCTTTAACACCCGGCAAGTGACCCGCCGATGCTTCGATTTGCTCACGGATTTTTTGTGCCTGAAGTTGCCGACTGGCTTGAGTCGCCAGGTTTTGCGCATAATTGATGGCATCTTCGCCAATATGCAGATCTTTTCTGTCCTGTGCCTGTGCGGCAAACTGAAAAAAGTCATCAGGCAAACGTCGCTTGAAAATTCCCTGGGCATCAAAATAAACATCGAGAAAAGCACTTAGTTCAGGCTCGATATTGACATTTCTGTGCAATAAGATCTGTGGAGGGTTATCAATATCCCAACTTAAAAAGACATAGGAAACCGGCGCAGTTTCCTGTTTGATCTGGTCGTAATCATCGCGTTTTTTGATTTGATGCAAAACCGCTTCGATGTGTTTGCAGGTTCCCAGCTGGTTAATCGCAAAATCCTGGCAGTTACACACATTGCTCCGTTGCGATAATGAACGGATCGTTACCCGGTAGCTACGCGGAAAAGCGAGGCTGGAGGTAATCGAAGCAGCCTTCCAGGTGCCAAACCAGGGATCACCCTCAAGATGTTCCACAGAAACCTCATTGCGCCCGCGTTTTGCGCGTAATTCAATGGCACTTTCAACCGCGCCAAGAAACTCATTGCCTTCTGCCTGGGCAGCGTAGGCATATAATACGGCAATAGCATGAGCACACACGCCTGATTCCGGTGTTTCAAGCGAATCAATATGGTGGCAATCACAATTAACCTTTAACTGCGCATCGCCTGAGTAGAACAGGTAGCATTCAATATCTTCTTCACAATTACCATCCTCAACCATTCCCCGCAGGGTCTCATCTTCCTGTTGCAGGCTATACACGCTGTTACTTTTGAACCATGCCAGCCCCTGCCGAATGGTTTCTTCAGCTGCAATTGCGTTTAACTGTTCAGTGTCATAGAGAAAGGCGTTATTTGCTTTTACAGCGGTGTTTTGAGAAGAATTTTCAGCCGGATTATTAGCAGAGCTACCAGCAGAAACGGGGGTAGTTTGTTCACTCATTTGTATTTACCACAGGGATCGAATGGAGACGGGAATAATTGCATGATTGAAAAAAGGCATCAAGTAGTAAAAGTATGCTCCCGGACAGGTTTCCAGGAGCCTGACTAGGAGCCTGTCTGAGAACTGGGATTGAAACGAAAATTTTAGAATTGTTATAAGGTGAGTTTATCAAGAGAGGCGAATAGTCGCTCTATTTAACGAACTTGATAAGCTCAGATTATGATGATTGTGGGATTTGCAGTCAATTTCTAGTTCTCGGACAGGCTCCTAGGAGTCTGTCCGAGAACTGGGATTGAAACGAAAATTTCAGAATTGTTATAAGGTGAGTTTATCAAGAGAGGCGAATAGTCGCTCTATTTAACGAACTTGATAAGCTCAGATTATG
>JALVDQ010000254.1 GCA_027008885.1 Thiotrichaceae bacterium
TTAAGATTTATCAGCTGCCTGTCTAAACTCACTTCACCCTCTACCGAAAGTGGTTTGTCGCCCTGTTTAATATCCTTATAGGCAAGCTTGCTGGCAGTAACACCAAGCTTCAGGTTTGGCTTGTTGATGGTTCCCCCCAGGTGACCGCTGCCATTGATACTACCAGCGAGCAGTGGCGATAATTGATGCAAATTATTTGCTGCAATTTTCCAGTTGAGATTAAAGGGTTCGCTCGCCTGTCCACTGGCAACTAATTTATTATTGCCTGTTTTTAACATCAGGTTTTTGACCTGGAGAGCACCCGCCTGATTCAGAGCTAATTTTCCTTTTAAGAATAATGTCTCTCTGCCTTGTTTAAATTCCTTGTAAGCCAGATGATTAGCACTCAGATCAAGATTGACCTCGGGCTTGTTAAGCCTGCCCTTGAGCGAGCCGCTTCCCTTGATACTGCCTGCAATGCCCAGGTTTGCCATACTTTTCGGAATAACCTGGCTGATATTTTTGGCATCTACTTTCCATTTCAGGTTAAAGGGTTCATTTGCCCTTCCAGTCAGGCGCACATTGTTATTGCCCAGCTGCACATCAAGATCATCCGTTGTGAGGATTCCCTCACGCAAGCTTATTCCCCCTGCTGCCTTAAGATCAAGTTTTCGTAACTTGCCTTCAAGGGAAATAATCTTGACTTTATTTTCCAGTCTTTTGTCAATGTAGCTTCCGCTATACCGAAGCGTGGTATTTAGTGTCGCCGGCCACTCAGGCAAAAAATCTTTAGTCTTTAGCTGCTCTCCTTCCAGCAGGAAATTCCAGACTATTTCAGGGTTCCAGAGCAGGCGACCCTTGGCATTAACCCTGCCCTTGTCGCCATGCAGGATAATTTTTTCAAAATAAACATGCTTATAGTCCCCCTGTCCCACAAGGTCTATGGTCTGCTTGCCTGATGCGTCATGCCGGTGTTCTATGCTGCCATCAAACTTGTAATTGGTTAGCGTACCCGCAAGCTGAACATCTCCCTTAAAATCGCCTAACTTGGGGTGCTTGAATGAGACGCTTCCCGAGGTTCTAAGGTCATGCGGCTGATCCATATTAAGCCTGCCTTCTGTAACATTAATAAGCAACGGCTCACCGAGTATAATCGGGTTTCCGCTCAAGCGTCTGAAGAACAGCTTGCCATCAGTAATGGTTACTTTTTTTAACTGAATATTTTTTATTTGAAAAAGTAAATCCCTGCTTCCCGGATCATCAGGAATATCCTGGGTAATTTGCAATGAATCCAGTTGCACCAGGTGGGCATTAAGATTCAAAGGCAAGCCAAAATTTGGTAAAGAGGTGACATCACCGCCTGAACTACCCGTGTTTTCTAGGTTGATATTCAAACGTCCGGCAGTCACTTTTTCTGCAACCAGCCTGCCACGATCCGTATCATAATACTGAATCTTTAAATCCACATCGCTAAGCGAAATACTGTCTCCATCATCCCACTTGATTTGGTCAATATGCAGACCAGACAGAAGGCTCCCTGAAACTCCCCTGATTGTCAGTTCTTTTAATGACGAATCAGCAACCGTAGCCAGCATTTTGACACCAAATGGCGTCAAAAAAAGCACGACAGAAAGCAGCAGCACAAACAGGGTCGCCACCATCAATAAAGACAAAGGCGAAAACAGGTAGTCGTTTAAATGCTTTCTCACAGGTCAGAACCTATGCTCAGATGCAAATGGGGATCTTTAAAGTCATCCCGGGGAAAGCCAATATCAATGCGCACCGGACCAATCGGTGACTTGTAACGAGCGCCCACACCCAGTCCGGTGTATAATTTGTAGTCACTCCAGTCATGAAACGCATTGCCGGTATCAACAAATGCCGCTACACTCCATTCATCAGTAATCGGGTACTGGTATTCAAGACTTAAGTTGAGTAAATTTTTACCGCCTAATACCTTGCCAGGACGCTCGGGATCAGGCTCTCCAAGACTTTCATAAGAATAGCCACGCACACTATTGCCCCCGCCAGCAAAAAAGCGCAAGCTTTTGGGTAGGTTTCCAAAGTTGTTTACAGCCGTCGCACCCAGATGAAACCTGCCGATAAAACGGGATTTTCCCAGTGTTGTGATCGCTTTGCCGAGTATTTCTCCCTGTAATATATCCTGATCACTTAAAAGGCTTTTACCCGCAGCCTTTAAGGATAATTTTAATCTCCAGCCATAACTTGGATAAAGCAGATTGTCCGCGCTGGTTTTTTCCAGTCCTACGCCAAAGAGTAGCGTATTGGTACTTTTTCCTACAACATTGGTTTTATCAAGCAACAAGCCAATAGACTCGGTGCGAATCCAGCCATTATCATGTTTGCGCGTATAGATTCCGCCAATATTGATGCTACGGCTGCGTACATCGCCGTTTTTATCCTGCTTCAGGTCAAAATTATAAACAAGATGATTGTCTTCCGGATTTTTTCGGGGGCTCACCAGTTTTAAGGATAAACCAGAGAGGTTTTCCGCGTACTGTGCTTTTACCTTGAGCTTTTTGCCAGAATTTCCTGTCCAGCGGCGATCCATTTCAGCAGAAATTCGTCCACCTGTATCCGAGCCATAACCAACCTTGAACTTATAGGCATTTCGCTTGTTTCGCTCCAGTGTTATCTTGATTGGAATCTGATTATTTTTTGCCTGATCATGCAATACATCGACTTTAACCAGTTTAAAATAACCGCTTTGCTGTAATAATTGCTGTTGTCTGATCAAATCCTCTGTTTTATAAACCGCACCCTGCTTGAGAATAAGGAATTTGCGAATTGCCTTGTCTGACAGAACTTCCTGGTCAATATTGATTTTTCCGTAGCGGTAACGCTTTCCCGTATTCATAACCAGATTAATGCGTGCCTGGTGGGTGAGGGGGTTTACGGTAATAATGTGTTTGCTAAATTCTGCATCAAAATAGCCCAGCGACAGGGCAGCTTCTGAGAGACTGGTTTTATAATCAGTGTATTTCTGATGATTAAACTCATCCCCGATTTCATAAGGGCGTTTTTTCAGTATCTCCAGTATTCTGGGCTGAAAACTACCTTCTCCCGTCACCTGGATATTTTGGGAGACTACTTTAACAGGGCGACCCGGAGTAATTCTTAAACGCAACTTCCAGCAACCATCAACCATTTTTCCGCCAGAACGAAACTCTGCATCATAATAGCCAAGCGCGCGGGATGCCTTGCGCAGGTGTTTTTTTACGGTTGTAAAAAACTGCTTGACTTCAGCACGATCTGCCCTGCATTCAGGAATTGTCAGTGGCATGTGTAATTCAATATTTTTCTTTAGCTCACCCTCAACCCCGCTTACCGTTATACTGGCAAGACGTGTTGCGTTTGCACTATCTTTGTCTTTGGTTTTGTTTTTAGCGGCAGCGAGTACCGCTGCCGCAGCAAGCTTTTCCTTTTTCGACAGCTTTGCCTCTACTGATACCGACAAGGGGATCAATAGCAAACAGGTAAAAGTGGCTAGAATTTTTGCTGTCATAGAGTGGAATTACTGCTCAAAACACCAGCGAAGCAGAGCATTTTGTATTTTGGCACCTCGTCCTCCTCCGGTTTTTTTACCGTTGTGCTGTATCACTATGACCAGGCGCTTGCCACTGCGGTTCAGCATATAACCGGAAATTGCAGTCACATAATTCAGCGTTCCGGTTTTTAAATGGCTGCGTCCACGCAAATCTTCACGTCGAAAGCGGTTAACCAGTGTGCCATCAACCCCGGGCAAGGATAACGATGCCATAAATTCGGGCATATAGGCATCACGATAGGCTGTTTCCAGCAGTGAACCCATTTGCCGTGCGGTGATTTTTGCGATTCTTGATAAACCTGATCCGTTTTCCATTTGTATACCGTTAGTATTAATATTATTTTCGGCTAGTATCTGTAAGATTGCGCGACGCCCTTTTTCCGGAGTCGCAGGCGCGCCATAGCGTCTGGCACCCAAAGTTAACAATAACTGTCGTGTCATCACATTATTGCTCCATTTATTAATCAGACGTATCTGTTGACCCAGTGTGGGTGAGCTATACACATGAAAACGCTCATCCCCTGACTGAACCCGTCCGATTTTTAAATGCCCTTTCAAAACCCCGTGTAAATCAGTCCAGAAATCACGAAACGCATTAAACGCATGTTCTTCTGGTGTAGAAACGCTACGCAGAATAAATTGCTGCTTGCAATCTGCCGCATAGTTACCCTTGATAACCAGTTTCCCCGATTTATTTCTTGAAAATTTTGGTCTGTAATGTGATTTACGACATTTTCCCCGCGTAAGCTTTATCTGGTTATCAAAATCAAAACCGATAATCTTTGGCAATGGAATAACATCGACACGACCCCATGAATTTTTTTTCTTGTTCTTGTTTTTCCCCTGTTTATTTTTTTTTCTTGTTATAAGGTCAGACGCTTGCTTGTTCTTGTTTAAAACAGGTCTGAATAAAAACCGTGTCGCCTGAAAATTAAACATCAGTGCCGACACCTGTGCATTATAAACCCTAAATGGTTTTCCATCAAAGGCGCCCGGATCATAGGCAGGTAATGAAAAATAGCTATTGTCTATAATCACATCGCCCTGAATCTCCTTTAAGCCTTTGTCTCTCAGTGTTTTTACCAGTTTCCAGAAGTTTTCATAAACCAGAAAGGGATCGCCATAACCCTTTAAAATCAGGTCACCTGCCAATACGCCATCTTCCAGCTTTCCCCGCAGCCAAACCTCGGTACGCCAGGAGTAATTGGGTCCGAGTTCCTTCAGTGCGGCATAGGTTGTAAGCAGCTTCATTGTCGATGCCGGACTGCGCAACACATCCGCATTATGTTCCAGCAACGGTTTGCTGGCGTTTAAATCACGCACATAGATGCTTATATTTTCTTCCGGAATTTTGTATTTTTTTAAAACATTCTTTATAGAACTAGGTAATGCCTGCGCTGGCTTTGGTTCATTTTCTGCGTCAAAGTGCATTTTGGCCAGAGCCGGAGCGCTCTTTTTGGCATTAGTTGTTTTTTTTGAATTTTCTGTATTGTTTTTTATCGTATCCTTTGTCGTATCTTTGGCATACGCAGGTACAGACAAGGCACACCAGGAAAGAACCAGAGTGACAAGAAAACAGCGCCATAAATGCACCTTTTTAAGATTAAAATCCATCCCCTTATATATTCCTCGTTGTTGTCGTAGTTTATTGTAATTGTAAATTTTATGAAGCTTCACAGAGTCAGGCTCAAGTCACCAAGGACAGCACCTTAATTAAACGATTTTCGCAATATTGCCAGCGCAGGTCAAAATCACAGAGTTTCATGGCGTAAACTCGCTCGCTGACCACGCCCTGTTGATACGAAGGTCGCGGATCAAGCTGTAATATTTCCTCAATCATTTTTTTGAGTGCCTTGCCTAAACGCTGTTCAGCCTGTTGGCACTGCCTTAATGCCAGTGGTGTAAATTCAACCTGCATCTTGATTTGTGGCTTGCTGCTGGCAAATCCGCCTTTTGCTTCAGGCAGTGCGTCAATGTAGGGCAGATAGGGTTTGATGTCCAGAATCGGCGTTTTATCCAGCAAATCACAGGAACCAAGCTGCAAGACTATGCCTGATTGCCGCTCTTCGATGCCTAATAGTTCCACCACCGACAAACCGACGGGATTGGGTCGAAACGGAGAGCGCGAGGCGAAAACACCCACCCTGGTATTACCGCCCAGACGCGGTGGTCGCACCATTGGCTGCCATCCCTGTTGCAGGTTCTTGTGAAAAACAAAGCTCAGCCAGAGATGTGAAAAACCTTGCAGGGAGCGCACACTTTCTTCAGAAAACTGCTTGTCCAGATGTAATTCAGCCGTAGCTGTTTTTACCAGACCAGGTTGTCGTGGAATGCCGAATTTCTCCTTGAAGCAGGATGAAATCGTAGCAATAGCGGAAAAGTGGAATGTCTCTGGCATAATTAATATTTCAAGTTTCAGAGTTCAAATCTAGCGTTACGCAGAGGAACACAGAGATATTCGCAGAGAGCCGCAGAGATTGTAAAAAAGAGGGAAAACAATTTACACTTTTTTCGTTTGCACACTTCCTTCGTTTGCTACATTTTTATAATGTTAACTCCGTGGTTCTCTGCGAAAAACTCTGCGACTCTCTGCGTTACTTAAACTGAATGGCTGGAATCAATGTTTCTATGCTGTTTTTGAACTCCGAAACTTGAGTTGCGTAGGGTTGGTGCAGCCATGCGCAAGCAACCGAATCTTGGTTGCTTGCGTAAACTCCAGCAACCCTACAATACATGCTTTGTCTTCTGTTCCTCAGTCCTGCGCTACCCATCCCCCCCTTTTTTTATATATTTTACTCAGACTCAGGTGCCAGTTTTTGTTTTAGTATCTGATTAACCTGTGCCGGGTTTGCCTTGCCTTGTGATGCTTTCATTACCTGCCCGACAAAAAAGCCAAATACCTTGTCTTTTCCGCTGCGATACTGCTCGACCTGTGCCTGGTTATTGGCAATGATTTCATCAATCATTGCTTCAATCGCGCCGCTATCCGTGATTTGTTTCAAGCCTTTGCTTTCAATAATATCATCGGCAGTGCTTCCCTCGCCTTCCCATAGAGCCTGAAAGACCTCTTTGGCAATTTTTCCCGAGATCGTTTTATCGGCGATACGCTTGATTAAGCCGGTCAGCATTTCGCTGCTCACAGGTGAGTCTGTAATCAGCAAATCATGGTTGTTCAAATGACTCGATAGTTCTCCAATCACCCAGTTAGCCGATAATTTTGCTTCGCCGCTGTCTTTGGCAACCGCTTCAAAATAATCTGCCACGGCACGATTCGCAGTCAACACACCTGCATCGTAATCACTTAGCCCATATTCCTGCATAAAGCGTTTGAACTTGACCTGCGGCAATTCCGGCAGACTGGCTCGAACCTCATCAAGAAATTCATCGGTAATTTCAACAGGTAACAGGTCTGGATCGGGGAAGTAGCGGTAATCATTGGCTTCTTCCTTGGAGCGCATTGAGCGTGTCTGGTTTTTATCGGGGTCGTAGAGGCGTGTTTCCTGTATGACTTCGCCACCTTCTTCAAGCAAATCAATCTGGCGTTCCACTTCAAGATTAATAGCCCGCTCCACAAACCGGAAGGAGTTGATATTTTTTAGCTCGGTGCGTGTTCCAAATTCTTTCTGACCTTTGGGGCGTACCGATACATTGGCATCGCAGCGAAACGAGCCTTCCTGCAAGTTGCCATCGTTTATTCCCAGATATTGCACCAGCTCGTGAATTTTCTTCATATAAGCGACCGCTTCTTTGGCTGAGCGCATATCCGGCTCTGAAACGATTTCCAGCAAGGGCGTTCCGGAACGGTTCAAGTCAATCCCTGTCATGCCGGCAAAATCTTTATGAAGTGATTTTCCTGCATCCTGTTCAAGATGAGCACGGGTGACGCCGATACGCTTGCTTTCACCATTCTCCAGAGTGATATCAATATGTCCCAGTTCAACAATCGGCTTGTCAAACTGGCTGATCTGGTAGCCCTGCGGCAGATCAGGATAAAAATAGTTTTTACGCGCAAACACATTGCCCCTGCCAATCGGTGCGCCAATTGCCAGACCAAACATGGCAGCCATGCGAACCGCTTCGGCATTGAGTACAGGTAGAACCCCCGGCATTGCCAGATCAACAACATTAGCCTGGGTGTTTGGCTCTTGCCCGTATTCAGTTGAAGAGCCTGAGAATAGTTTAGATTTGGTTGATAGCTGGGCGTGTATTTCCAGCCCGATTACAGTTTCCCATTCCATCTTATTTCTCCCCCCCAAACTGTGCAGGTAGCTGCTTGTGGTAATCAGTTGCCTGCTGGAACTGGTGTGCAATATTCAGCATTTTGGCTTCTTCAAAATAATTGCCGATAATTTGCAAACCTACGGGCATATCGTTTGCCTTGCCTGCGGGAATCGACATTCCGGGCAAACCCGCCAGATTAAGCGACAAGGTATAAATATCAGCAAGATACATGCTGATCGGATCATCTGTTTTGGCACCAATTTTAAAGGCGGTTTCTGGTGAGACAGGTCCCATAATGACATCGACCTTTTCAAACGCCTGCTTGAAGTCATTACTGATCAAACGCCGGATTTTTTGCGCTTTCAGGTAGTAGGCATCATAGTAGCCTGCCGACAGCGCGTAAGTGCCCGTCATAATACGACGCTTGACTTCTGTGCCAAAGCCTTCGCCACGCGAACGCATATACATATCTGTCAAATCTTTTGGATCTTCACAACGATAACCATAACGCACACCGTCAAAGCGTGACAGGTTGGAAGATGCTTCTGCCGGAGCAATCACATAATAGGAAGGAATCGCCAAATGCGTATTCGGCAGGCTGATGTCAATGATTTCAGCGCCCAGTTTTGTGTATTCCTGGAGTGCTTCCTGAATCACAGTGGCAATCTTGTTATCCAGACCTTCGCCAAAAAATTCTTTGGGTACGCCAATCTTCAAGCCTTGTATCGAGTCATTCAGGGTTGCAGAAAAATCTGGCACCTGATGCTCAACGCTGGTTGAGTCTTTCGCGTCAAATCCGGCAATTGCAGCAAGCACCAGGGCGCAATCTTCGGCATTTGAAGCAAACACACCGCCCTGGTCAAGGCTCGACGCATAGGCAATCATGCCGTAACGTGAAACCCGTCCGTAGGTTGGTTTAATGCCCGTCACCCCTGTTAGTGATGCTGGCTGGCGGATGGAGCCGCCGGTATCGGTTCCCAAAGACACTGGCGCAAGTTTGGCACAAACAGCCACCGCACTGCCACCGGATGAACCACCCGGTACACGCTCCAGATCCCAGGGGTTTTTAACCGCGCCGTAATAGGAATTTTCATTGGATGAGCCCATCGCAAATTCATCCATATTGGTTTTTCCCAGCATTGGCATACCCGCCGCCGTCAGTTTTTCAACCACAGTGGCATTATAGGGCGCGATAAAATTATCCAGCATTTTTGATGCACATGAGGTACGAATACCATCGGTACAGAATAAATCCTTATAGGCGACAGGGATGCCAGTCAAGACCCCTGCTGTGCCCGCAGCAATCGCCTCATCCGCCTTGTTTGCAGCCGCCAGAGCCTGTTCTTCTGTTACTGTAATAAACGCATTGAGTTCATCATCATATTTTGCTATGCGTTGCAGAAAATACTGGCTGAGCTCAACACTGGAAAAATCACCGTCTTTTAAACCGGCACTTAGTTCTGTTAATGTTTTGTTTATCATGTTATTCGCCTTAATCCAAAACCTTGGGCACCAGGAACAAACCGTCTTCCTTGAGTGGTGCATTTGCCATAAGCTTGTCGCGCTGATTGGTCTCGGTCACCACATCATCCCGCAAGCGTTGCATGGCGTTTTGAGGATGCGCCATCGGCTCGATGTCATCGGTTGCAGCTGCATTCATCTGCTCAACCAGACCAAAAATACTGGAAAGGTCCTCGGAATATTGCTCGACATGCTCTTCCTCAATTGAAAGACGTGCAAGATAAGCGATTTTTTTTACTTCTTCTGGAGATAGGGACATGATTCACCCAATGATTAGTGCTTAAAAATTTGTGCTTTAAAATTGAGCGAGAATCTAACATAAAAACAATAAAAAGCACAGATAAACGGGCTTGTACCCAATCAAGCCAAACTTGATGGAGTGCTAACACTCTTTGGGGCGCAATAAACTGACTAATTTTGCATTCCCCATCGCAAGGTTCTGCCAGGTATCGTTTAGCGTGATTTTGGCGACGTTTCCGGTGGTAAACAACTTGCCGTTTTGCTGTGCATAATCCTGCCAGATTGACTCGCCACAAAGATGCAGTAGCAAATCCTCTATCGAGGGGTTATGCCCCACCAGCATAATGCTGCTGGTGGTTTCCGCCTGCTTGCTTAAAAGATGCAGTAGAGTCACCATGTAGGCGGCATAAACCTCCCTGTTCCAGGTTATCTGCTCTTTGCTGACACCGAGGTGTTTACACAAAACCTGGCAGGTCTGACTGGCGCGAATTGCAGGAGAAGTAATCACAAGCTCAGGCTTCCAGCCCCGTTTGGCAAGCTCAGCACCTATTTTTTCTGCATTATGCTGCCCCCGCTTGCTCAGAGGTCGCTGATAATCATTCGGCGCACCGCTATTCCACGAGGATTTGGCATGACGCGCAAGATAAAGTGTTTTTTCGATTGTTGACATGCTGGAGGGTT
>JALVDQ010000255.1 GCA_027008885.1 Thiotrichaceae bacterium
TGGGCGTTTTTTTGTAGCTACCGTCTTCCAGCTTGGTCACGGTGGTTTTGTGTTCAATAAAGACCACACCCATGAGCTTTTGGACATTCTCGCCAGTTTCTTTGGCAAACAGTCTGGCGCCCTTGCCATCCAGTGTAATGGTTACGGAAGGTCCGTTGGTGCGCTGATCAAAGCCTGATTTGGCATCGGTAATATAGTCTCCGGTTAACATCACACGGCGCTTTAACAGAATAGGATTGCCGTTGCGTTCTTTAAACAGTTTGTCACCAAGGGGGACTTTACCGCTTGCCTGGGCAGCATAAGGGTCATTACCTTCATCGACCAGTCTGAATTCAAGTGTTGCGGTTGTACCCAGAATGAGTTTTGCCTGTTCAGGGTCTTGCACACCGGGTAGTTGAACCACGATGCGATCCAGCCCCTGTTGCTGAATAATGGGTTCTGATACACCAATCTCGTTCACCCGTTTACGCAGCGTGGTGATATTTTGCTGCAAGGCAAAACGCTTGGTTTCAATGATATTTTTCCTGGTGAGCTGCGCTTTTAAGGCGGCTCCTTTGGGTGTGTCCAGATCACTGAAATCAATTTGACCACGATATTCACGTTTAAGCAGCTGGCGTGCCTGATCGCGCAATTCTGGCGTTTTAAACTGGATCACCAGGTAGTCATCAAGTCGCTTTACACCAAGGTAGTTAATTTTCTTGCCCCTGAGTAGCTGGCGAAATTCTTCACTGTGACGGGTCAGGGCTTTGTCGATGGCGGCTTTCATATCGACTTCCATGAGGAAGTGAACACCACCTTGCAGATCCAGTCCAAGGTTCATCGGGTTGAGTGCGCGTAGCCAGGTAGGTGTGGCAGGCAGCAGGTTGAGCGAAGTGCTAAAGTTTTTCCCCAGTGCTTCCTTAATCGCTTCGCGTGCAGCAAGCTGTGTCTCTGAGCTATTGAAGCGGATTTTAGCCTTTGTGGTGCCTTCAACCTCAATATTATCAGGAGTAAAGCCTTTGTCAGCCATTGCCTTTTTAATTTTATTCAAGACGGCATTATCAAGTGGAACAACGCTTGATGTTGCAGTCACTTGTATTGCAGGCTGTTTGGGAAAGAGGTTTGGAAGCGCAAATATCATGCCAATTAAGACGACGGCAATGATAAGGATGTATTTCCAGAGTGGATAACGGTTCATTTTATTATTAATCCGGTTATGTGTATTCCCTGATCCTGGTTCTGACATTTAGCTTGTCTTGCCTGGAGTTCAGGGTGTTGTTGTATTGATTTTTATCTGAAGTTACGGCTTCAGCCTGAAATCAGGAGCTTTTCATAGTGCCTTTGGGCATGATCGCTGTAATGGCACTGCGTTGAACTTTTAAGTTACTGCTATCTGATATTTTGAGTTCAATGAAGTTGTCGCCAAGCTTGATGACTTTGCCCAAAATGCCACCGCTTGTAACCACTTCATCGCCTTTCTTCAGTGAGTCAAGCAGCGCGGCATGTTCCTTGGCACGCTTGGACTGTGGGCGAATGATCATAAAATACATGATGCCGAAAAACAGGGCGATCATTATGAGAAGCTGTAAACCCCCGCCTTGTGGTGGTGCTTCGCCTGCTGCCATTGCGTCTGAAATGAAGAAATCCATTGTAAGTACTCCAATACTAAATGTGATCGTTAAAAAATGGGGCGTATTATGCCTCATCCCATGGAAAGTTTATAACTTTCTGTATAGATTTTTGATCTGTTATGCACATTAAAACGCGATCCAGACCCATGGCTATGCCTGATGTCAGTGGTATACCCGATTTACAGGCGGCTAAAAAGCGTTGATCCAGGGTAACTGTTTTTAGCTTTGATGCGCTGCGAGCCCTGTTTTCTGATTGCAATATGTGCTTATTACGCTCATACCCAAGCTCTTCCTGATAGCCATTGCCAAGTTCCATCTGCCCCAGGTAAACTTCAAAGCGCTCTGCCACGAAAAAGCGGCGTGGTGCGCTGTCTTTTGAAAGAAACCCATCCCCCCCCTTTTTCACATATTTTTCCTGAATATCTTTCTCTTCATGAAGCTGCGCCAGGGCAGATTGTGAAGCAGGGTAGTTATAGATGAATGTTAATCTGTCTTTTGCAAAAGTCGGTTCGATGCAGTGTGTCAGCAGTGCATCGAGAATCGCCTGTTGCTCCAGTCCTTCACAGGATAATCCACTGATATTTTCGCTTGCACAGTGAATTAATTCATCGTGGCTAGCGATATGGGGATTAATGCCCAGCTTTTCAAGAAATATTTCTTCATAAGTGAAAAGCTGCTGCTCTTTTTTGAGTTTGTTTCCAAGCAGAACTTGCAATAATTCAGCGGTTTCCTGCATGAGCTGAAAATAGTTAAAACCCACCCGGTACCATTCCAGCAGGGTAAACTCAGGGTTATGATAACGACCTGCCTGTTCTTTTCGCCAGACTTTGCAGATCTGGTAAATATCACCACTGCCTGATGCCAGCAGGCGTTTCATGGGATATTCAGGCGAGGTGTGCAGATACCTGTGATCTGATTGAAAGGATTCGATAAACGGATCAGTATTGCCCGCCTGGGAGAGCGCAGGAGTTTCGACCTCGAGCACCTTGCGCTGCTGAAAAAAGGCGCGGATATCGGCAAGCATTTTGGCACGTTGCTGGCGTATTTGATGGCTTGTGTGTGCTTGCCACTTCATTCTTGTTGTGTCTGTTGCTGTGTAAAAAGTATAAAAAAAGGGGGGGATGGGTTAAGCTTTTGATTTTCCTAATGCGTAGGTC
>JALVDQ010000256.1 GCA_027008885.1 Thiotrichaceae bacterium
AACCTTTGAAATCCAGTTTGAGCAAATAGAAGGGGTGATTACACAACGCGCAGGCAAAAAAAGAAGCTATCACAAGCACTATACCTGAGTGCGGATAACAGGGCTTTTTTAAAGTAAGTACCCGCGCAAAATTAATCTAACAATTCAGCCCCTGTTTTCTGATCTTCTTCGTTATTGCTTTGGTCACATAGCCTATTATGCTCCCGTCGCAATGCCTTGAACATCAAAAAACGGGAAACGAAATTTTGTTAAATTAATTTTGTTTGGGTACTTAATTGCAAACAGGTATCTTGACAAAAATTAGTTCTGTTATACAATGTGGGCTATACACAGCCCAGAGCATGTAAACCTGCCAACTAATTTTCGGCATGGTCGATCCTCTGGGTTTTTTTATTCCATAAAGGAACAGCCGTGAAGACTGCAATTCTTGTGGATGGCGCTTTCTATTTACGACGCCACCATTCATTCTTTGGCAAAGAAAATTCCTCTAACCCTGCGAAAGTAGCTACTGATCTTTGGACTCACTGTGTAAAACACATAGAAAAAAAGTCTGATGAATATCTATACCGAATATTTTTTTACGATTGTCCACCCATCGAGAAGAAGCTTCATCATCCTCTAACAAATAAAGCAATCGATTTATCAAAGTCCCCCGCAGCTATTTTCAGAAAAACTTTACATAAGGAATTGATAAAAAAAAAGGAAAGTTGCTTTGCGTCTTGGCTATCTAGATGATAAAAATGGTCGCTGGAAAATAAAAGATCCTAAACTGGAAAGAAAAGTTATTTCTGGCAAGAACTTAGCAGAGAATTTAACTGAAGATGACTATATTTTTCATGCCATTCAAAAAGAAGTAGATATGAAAATTGGTCTTGATATAGCTTCTTTGGCGTACAAGAAACTCGTTGATCGCATTGTTTTAATTGCCGGAGATAGCGATTTTGTCCCAGCCGCAAAATTTGCAAGAAGAGAAGGTATTGAATTTATACTTGATCCAATGAAAAAACATATTAGAGAGGACTTGCAAGAACATATTGATGGTTTAAAGACAACCTTACCCCGTGCCAAAAAATCCTAACAATCGAGTCAATCAAAACAGCTAAAAGCATCGCTCGCGATGCTTTTAGCTGTCTATTACGCGATACGTTGCCTAATCCAATACAGTGCTACATCACTCACACCTAAAAAAACAATATGAAAAAACTGATCTTTTGTAGTTATTCCTGTGTTTACTCTTCACTGGTTTTGCAAAAAATACTTGAAAACAGCCAGATTGAAGTCGTCGCAATTATTAACTCGACACGCATTTTGCATCCTGAATATGGGGCGCTCAAAGGCTCACTAAAACAAATTCAGCAATCAGGCTGGCGTTATTCCAGCTACCTGTTTTTTATTACCGACCTGTTTTCCTGGGGGCAGGCATTTTTCAGCTTAAAAAAGTCATCGCTTAAAACAATTCAGCAACTTGCCAGACAACACAAGATACCGATCATAAATACCAAAAATATAAACACCCCGGAATCAGTGGATTATATCCGCAAGCTTCAGGCTGATTTTTTACTGGCAGCGCATTTTAATCAGTTAATAAAACCCGAGATACTGGAAATAGAGCAACTCCAGTGCCTTAATATACACCCATCTTTACTGCCTTCTTTCAAAGGCGTTGATCCTGTATTCTACGCCATGTTAAAAAATAAAAAGACGCTGGGTGTAAGCCTGCATCGTATGTCAGAACGCTTTGACAGCGGCGAGATTTTATTACAGGATGAAATACACCTTGATAACCGCCAAAATAGCCACCAAAGCCGCAGTACACAGTGTCTGTTTTCTATTAACTGCAAGCTGTTTAGCAAGGGAGCTGAACTTGCTGTTGCATGGATAAACAAAATGGACAAAACGCAAAACCAAACCCGCCATACTACCTGCAAAAATAATGAAGGTGATTATGACTCCTGGCCTGGAGTAGCAGACATTGACAAATTCAGGCAATCAAAAAAGAAACTGCTCTGCCTGTCTGACTACCTGAGAAGCGTTTTATCAGGGAGACTGCCATGAGCACAGTAAAACCACAATCGTTTTTTAAAAGCAGTGGACATTTGTCGAATAGCCAGATTCAGACCAGCTCCGGTATTCTGCTCGACCTGAAAAAACTGCCACCTTTTTTAAGAACACTGCTGGTAATGGATGGCACCGTCACCAAATCACTCTCCGCCTGGTTTTGGGAACCTGTAAAAGTTCAGGCATTTCAAAACAAACTGGAAACAGCCCACGAATCAATCGACACATTAAAAATTCAGGCAGGAGACAAAATTCTGCGCCGTGAAGTCTCCCTTATTGGCAAGCAGAGCAACAACACCTTCGCAAGCGCCCGCTCCATCGTTTCAATGAAACACCTGCCAAAAAACACAGGAGAGCAGCTTGAAAAAGGTAAAATGGGCATAGGAGAACTGCTTCAGGAGCAGAATATAGAAACCTATCGGGATATATTCAACATCAACTATTACACCGAAAAAAGCAGCCAAAACGACGCCCTGCTGAACACTTTAACAGGAGACATCGTCTCAAGAAGCTACCTGATTCGCGTCAATGGCGTAGCAGCTATCATGGTAAGCGAATATTTCCCTGTGAATCTTTATTAAAGGTTATCACCCATCCCCCCTTTTTTTATATATTTTATTAGGAGTAGTTTGTCTTGAGTTAGTTATATTCAGGAAACTAACTATGAGCTCAAAATATATAAAAAAAGGGGGGGGATGGGTATCTG
>JALVDQ010000257.1 GCA_027008885.1 Thiotrichaceae bacterium
ATAGCTCCCGTATCAATGTGTGCTGCCATATCTGTTACTCTCTTGCATTTATTAGTGGGTTATACGAGAGTTATTTTAAAATACTTTAAATTGAATTTATAGGTGCGGAATGTCGGTAGTATTTTTTCTGGATGTGGATTAAGAACCTGTGCTTTGTAGATCGATTTAGCCCGAGCGTAACCCGACAGGATGTGGCACTATGCTGGATTACGCTTAAAAAGTATAAAAAAAGGGGGGGATGGGTATGTTTAAAGCTCTGTTATCCGCACTCAGGTATAGTGCTTGTGATAGCTTCTTTTTTTGCCTGCGCGTTGTGTAATCACCCCTTCTATTTGCTCAAACTGGATTTCAAAGGTTTCGTAAAGGTCATTCAGTGGTACCAGAAAGTAGCGATTGTCTTTAATGCGTAACTGCCTGAAAATGTATTCACCCTTGTTGTCCACGGCGAAGACGTAAGCACCATCTGTGGCAAGCCCGGTGGGGTCGATGATGATGATACAGCCAGCCGCAAATTCTGGTTCCATGCTGTCATCAATACATTGCAGGGCAAAAGGCTCTGATTCGGAGCAATTGCCGCCATCACTCATGTTTTGCTTAAAGGCTTCTTCCAGCCCAATTTTGACTTCCTGAACGTCTTTCATGATTTGTTCCTGCTAAATTCGGTTTCTTGCACATGTCTTTCGGGTTTATACCAGTGAAGTTTGTCGTGAAGTTTTACCACTTCACCGATAATTGTCAATGTGGGCGCTCTAACTTTAGAATCAATCACCAGTTGCGGCAGGCTGGCGACTGTCCCAATATGCACGCGCTGGTTACGGGTTGTCCCTTGTTCGACCAGTGCCGCTGGCGTATCACCTGACAAACCATGTGCCTGTAATTGCTCACTAATGACACTAATGCCGGTTAAGCCCATGTAAAAAACAATGGTGTGATTTTTTTGTGTCAGTTGTTGCCAGTTAAGGTTGATGCTGCCATCTTTTAAATGCCCTGTGGCAAAGGTGACGGACTGTGCGTAATCACGATGAGTCAGTGGAATGCCAGCATAGGATGAACAGCCAGAAGCGGCTGTTATGGCTGGCACTACCTGAAACGGAATATTATTTTCAGCCAGTGTTTCGATTTCTTCACCGCCGCGCCCAAAGATGAAAGGGTCACCTCCCTTGAGGCGCAAGACCCGCTTTCCCTGCTGTGCCAATTTTACCAGCAAATCATTTATTTTGTCTTGCGGTACGGCATGGTTATCTTTTTCCTTGCCGACATAAAGGCGTTCGGCATTTTTGTTTGCCATGTCAAGAATGGGTTTGGAGACCAGCCGGTCATACACCATGACATCAGCCTGCTGCATCAGACGTATAGCCTTGAGTGTAAGCAAATCAGGATCACCTGGACCAGCGCCAACCAGATATACTTCACCTACAGGGTTTTCGTCTTGCTGTTTGTTCAGGGCATCATCCAGCAAGGCTCTGGCTGAGTCATCCTGACCAGCATAGACCAGTTCTGAGAATGCACCTTTGAGCGCATTTTCCCAAAATTTTTTGCGCTGTTCCTGTTTTGGAAAATGTGCTTTTACTTTTTCACGATATTCTTCGGTAATTGCAGCCAGGCGTCCGCAAGCTGGCGGAATCATGGTTTCAAGTTTCATCCGAAGTTGTCGTGCCAACACAGGCGAGGCGCCACCAGTCGAGATAGCAATGGTTACGGGGGAGCGATCAAGAACGGAGGGAAAAATAAAACTGCAAAGTTCAGGATTGTCTGCAACATTAACCATGATATTGGCTACATCACAATCTTTGGCTATGGCAGCGTTAACCTTGGGATCATCGGTTGCGGCAACTACAAGAAATGCGCGCATAATGTCGCTGCTTTCATAATTACGCTGCAAGATTTGGATTTTTTTGCTCTCGGCAAGATGCCGCAAGTCATCACTGCAATGCGGAGAAATAACGACGATATTGGCATTTGCATTAAGCAGATTGTTTACCTTGCGAGTGGCTACCGAACCACCGCCTACCACAAGGCAATGACGATTTTTTAAATCCAGGAAAACGGGAAAGTGATTCATTGCTTATTTTTCTTTCGTTTGGGACGGGACACATATTTAACAATACCTTTGACAATTTCGCCATAGGGTAATTGTTCTATGCCTGAATATTTTTGCAGTGCTTTCTGCATGGTGTCATTAATATCTAGCACCGTGCTTTGAGCGGTTTTTGACTCTTTAGCTGGGTCAGCAGGGGTATCGCCAAGCAATGTTTGCAAGGCGAGCATTCCACCGGCTTGCACCTGCAATTCTTTATTATGTGGCATCGGTCCGTTAATGGTGACGACTTTCAGAGAGAAACGTGCGTTTTTTCTGATGCTGTTCAAAACGGCAGTACAGCGTTTTAACGCAGGTTCTGACTGGCACGCAATGCCTTCGCGCGTCGCAAGTATAAAACGCCGTTTTAAGGCACAGTCACAGCGCCGATTGGTGATGGCTTTTTCAAAAATACAACGGTTGGGGTTAATTTCGTTGTATGCCGCACGGTACTGATCTTCATCCATTTAGTGAGCTTACCGTTTTGTTGTTTAAAACGGATAACTCAGCCGAGCGAAGCGAGACAACAGCTTTAGCTGACCCGTCAGGGTGAGGCGTAAGCCGAATCATTATGTCGCCGTTTTTTTGGCGACGCAGTGAGCTTACCGTTTTGTTGTTTAAAACGGATAACTCAGCCGAGCGAAGCGAGACAACAGCTTTAGCTGACCCGTCAGGGTGAGGCGCAAGCCGAATCATTATGTCGCCGTTTTTTTGGCGACGCAGTGAGCTTGCCATTTGCTACTTTTCCCATTCCATAACGACTGTTTCAGGTCGCTTTTCCATAAGAAGTTCTTCTGCCTGTAACTGATTCGCCGCATGCACCATTTTAACGCTAATACCCCCATTTAACGGCAATTCAGCCCGCATATTGCGAGCAAATACCTTGGCTTCCTTGAAGGTTTCAAATTCTTTCTGAAATTCCAGATTTTTGACAACGGGGGTAGGTTGGGTAATTTTAAAAACGTAGTAAGGCATAGTCTTTCCTATTCCAATAACAATAAGCTTGATATTACATCAGTATATCAACTTTCTCTAATAAAGGGGTAGTTAGTGGGAGTAATCGTTTTCGCATTACCGTGCCCACCGAGTCATTTCCACTAAATACCGGTATCAGCGTATGCTCCCCCATTTGTGCCAGAACCAGCATGGCATTGAGCTGCGGCAAATAGTTTTTATGCAGAACCTCAATAAGCTGTTTTAACTCGTCATTATCTGCTGTCTGGCAGACTTTATCTGCATATTCAGTTGCAATTTCAAACGAGCGCGTGCCCCGTTTATCCAGTCTGAGTGTGTGCAGAGGAAGCTGGAAGTAATTGCCGATGGCACTAAAAAGTGAAATCACAACATCCTGGTCAACCGGTTTTTTAAGTGAAAGTTTAAGTGTTTCCAGCCACTTTTGACCATCGCTATCAAGTAATTGACACAGTGTTTTTGCGTAAATATTATCGGCATCCACAAGGGGTTGTAGCTGCTCTGATATAACTCGATGATTTTTTGAGGGTTTTAAATTTAGCGGTATTTGTTTTGGATCTGTGTGCAGAAAACCCACATAAAACGGGTTTTTACGTTTGGCGCGTGTCCAAAGGCTCTGTAACTGTTTTTCTGTGATCAGTTGATCATTCTGCAAACACAGCCTGACCATATCGACAATATTTAGCTGTTTCTCTTCAAAGGGCAAAAACTCCATTAAATAATCAGCAAGTTCCCTGCCGAGTTCGCCTTCGACAACCGCAGGGTATTCCATCAGGCGCATTGCAACTTCTGTTGTGGGGTTTGCCCACCAGGCACGTTTGCCAATGTCATGTGAAAGATCAGGCGCATAAACGACTGCTATAACGGCTTCTGGTTCACCCAGTAAAAGCATGTGTTCGAGTGTGTTATCAGCGTGCCCCATGCGTGTCCAGCGTTTTAAAAAAACCGGGTAGCCACCGGGGGAGCCGGTTATTTTAAGTGATAAAAACTCACGCACCATGCGTAAATACTGATCATCGCGGGTGGTGGGGTTAAATACGATTTTAGCCTCGCCCTGATCTGTCAATGCATACAGAGTCATCGAGCCTTCATTGATGCGAATCGCTTTTAGTTTTTGCGCCAAAAGGACATTAAGGCGCAGTTTGTCTTCGTTGGAGAGTTCTATGCTTGGCACTTTGCTTTATTTATCATCGGGAATATATGGAATTAAGCCTTTTTCAAATGCAATTTCTTGTACTTCTCTTGGCATATGCCTGACATCAGTAAGAAGCCCATTAACAGATAACATCCAAACCAAGGGGTTATCATCCAATTTGCTTGGTAGTGTCCAGTTAGGATCAAACGGATTTATTTTGAGTGCATCTCGAACTGCTTTGGATTTGCCTTGCCCCGTACTTTGTCCCACTCCAAATTTTTTATATAGATTTGTTGCGCTGATATAAGGTGTTTGGGTTTTATCAAATAAAAAATTTGTCATGCCCATGGCATGCGTTATGCCACAAGCCCATGACTTTTCATTACCTTTTAATAACGGCGATGGACGTTTTCTACATAATGCCGCTGTCGCAAAACGTATAAGTTGTGCGTACTCCTGGTTTAGATTTTGTTCACAAAAGTTGTTTGTTAATCCCACAATTTTTTTGTATTTTTCAGACATTCCCTTCGGAACATTCTCTGATTTCTTTGGTTGTCCCATATTTCCAGTTATATAACAGTAAATAACTGCATTTTACTCTGAAAGTATGTATTCAGCTAATAATTTAGGGAAGAATATTGAGATTAATATGGCTCCATGCTTACACTAATTTTGAGCGGGTACTTAAGCCAATGTCTTGTGGAAGAATTTGTCAACATATCAGAAATATGTAAAAAAAGGGGGGGATGGGTAGCAGAGGACAGAAGACAGAAGACAGAAGACAGATGACGGGGCATGTAGTCAGCGTTGAGAATACGAAACGCGGGGTAGTGGGGTAAGCTTGCGATGAAATGGTGATTTGTAATTTCCAATAAAAAACCCTGCACAGTTTCCTGAGCAGGGTACTTAAGTCACTAACAAGCTATCTCAATGAATAATTTATACTCATTTATTGAGATGTGGCATCCTTGTAGTACAAAGGTTTCGTGAAGTTATCTGCTTCAACATTCAGGAAGATAAAGAAGCCTGAGTCATCTACAGTTTCATCATTATCATGTACCCTGAATGAGTTATTTGGTCCCATCTCTACGCTTGCCTTTTCAGAGGTAATGGTAAAGTCTTTGGAGACTTTATTGCCAAAATCATCAATGAAAGAGATTGTATACCAAACTTCATTCGTAATAGAATTTGTAGCAAGACCTGATTCTCCATCAACGATTATGGGTTTAACGGTTGTTGGCAACATGCCGGAAGTATCTGAACAACTTGCAGATATTCCATAGGGGCTGATTCGGTTTGGCGGTGATGCCTTAAGGTCTTTAACATCGGACGCTGCAACAGGCAAATCGAAATAGGTATTTTCAATATATTCTGTACCATTAACAATCGTTGTCGCTGTAATTAGCTGCTCTGTCCATAATGCCGTATTTTTGGGATAGATAATCTGAATGTCAATTCGCCCGTTTTCATCTGATGTGCCTTTAACGGTTACCGCAGCATCATGTGTTGGATCGAGGAAGCCATTGCCATTATCGTCTTCGCCTTGATCCAGCTTACCATCATTATCTAGGTCTTCAGATGGACAGGAGGTTGATACGCGTCTTACCCAGCCAACATTTACAACTGGAACCATGATGCCTTTATAATATTTTCTGGGTGTTATTGTGAATGATACGTCCTGATCCTTGACTGGATTGCCTGCGCTATCCGTCACTATGACACCGAAGTTTTTGGTATAAAAGACCTTGTCCGATTCAACCAGGTTGTCCTGACCAAGTACAATGCGTAGTGCATTACCACCCACGGTTAATTTTATTTCATCCTTTATTGTGGGATAGCCCTCAATATAGGTTTTAATCACAACGCCATTTTTTTCACTCGAAGAGTTGCCTGCTTTATATGATACAGAGGCTCTACCGAGTGAATCCGTCACGGCTGTTGAGTCACTTAAGCTTCCATCCACAATATCATTTAGACGGAAACTAACGGTTTTGTTTTTTACCGGATTATCGTTAATATCACGAATCTTGGCGATAATGGTACTTGAACCATTTGGTGCTACCACCGCTGGATCTGCCTGCGTATTAATAAATGACGGCGTAGTTGCCACAAATTCCTGTGATAAGGTCGTTGATATGGCTTTTCCTGCTGAAGCGTCTTCCAGAACTTCTGTGGCTTTGATAATGCTTGTACCTGCGGTCACAGAAGAGATGCTAAAGGTAGCAATACCTTGAGCATTGGTAACCACTTTATTTGTTGAGAGTTCTCCTCTGGTTGCATTAATGCTAACTTCTTTGTTTGGCTGGGGAACGCCCTCTTTTTTCCATAATAAAGTTATTTCCTGGGGAGTGTTTATGGGTATTTCCTGGGTTGCGCCATGCATAACAAATTCATCGGCAGATATCAGTACCTCTTTTGTGTACTCCGCGCCTAGTGCCTTTGCCGTAAGTGTATCTGTTCCGCCTGTTACTCCAGTTAAAGTAAAGGCGATCTCACCAACGGCGTTTGTCTGGTAATTGCTGTCAGTGGTGATGGTATTTCCTTTTGCCGAGCTTAGTTCTACCGTTTCGTAGGCAATTGGCTTATTGGCACTGTCTCTCAGTTTTAAGGTAAATGAAACGTCTTTCTGACGTGGTATTGAGTCTGGACCTTCAATTGTCACTGTGGTGCCAACGACTTCAATTTCCAAAGTCTTGCTCTGGGAGCCTGACTGAGCCTTTACATGGAGAAGTCTGTTTTTAGGGATACCTGGTATTAATTTGACAGATTTTATAGAACCCGATTCTGTATCAGAGGAAGCTTCGGTATCTATGGTTGCATCATTATCCACTGAAAATGTTATATCTGCACCAGGAATCGCGTTATTATTTTTATCTTTTGCAATTGCTGTTATGACAACTGGTTTTAAACCATCTGAAGGCAGTTGACGGGTGCTCGCCGTTAATACCAGCGAGCTTGCCAGTTTTTCGACATCTCCACCGCCATCTTTGCCACCTCCTCCGCTACCAAATGAAGCACCGCCACCACAGGCTGCAAGTGCTACTGCGAGAGCAAGAGGAGTAACGACTTTCACGAATTTTTTTGAATGAGACATGGACAGACCCTTATTATTATTTTGTTATTATTAATATTTTATTTTTAATTTTTTTAGGATGAGTAGAATTATTTATTCTCTTATGAGACTCATTCTAGTTTTTATAGCACATTTCTGTCAAGAAATGCCGATTATATTCAGACTAATGGTTATCAGCTTCAATAAATTTCAAGTTTCGGAGTTCAAATCTATCGTTACGCAGAGAAACACAGAGATATTCGCAGAGAACCGCAGAGCTTGTAAGTATCCAGACAAAATTAATTTAACAAAATTTTGTCTCCTGTTTTTTGGTTGCTCTTGAATAAAGATAAAGGCAATCAGAGCAGTTATGGATTACGCTTGAGTGGTTACAATATTTCTTAATTCACAAACAACCGGAGCATGATCGGAAGGACGCTCCCAGCCCCTGGGTTCTGGATCAACATAGCTGGCGATACATTGTTCCGCCAGAATTGAGCTAAGCAGTATTAAATCAATCCGCAATCCCATATTTTTATCAAAACCGCCACTGCGATAATCCCACCAGCTAAAGATATTGTCTTCCTGCTCAAAAAGACGAAAAGAGTCTACAAAACCGGTGTCTTTTAACTTTTGCAAGGCATTTCTTTCTGGTGTTGAGCAAAGGATTCTTTCATGCCAGGAGTTTGGGTTATGCACATCCCTGTCATCGGGTGCAATATTGAAATCTCCTAAAATGATCATTTTAGGGTACTGTCTGGACTGCTCTTCCACCCACTCAGTCACTTTGTTCAACCATTCCAGCTTATACTCGAATTTTTCGGAGCCGACCTCAGCTCCATTGACAACATAAAGATTGAGTATGCGTATGCCGTTAATGGTTGTGGCAAGAATCCGTCGTTGTGGATCATCAAGATTTGGCAAGTCAGTGACGACGTCTTCAATCAGATATTGCTCTTTACACAGAATGGCAACTCCATTGTATGTTTTTTGCCCTGAATAGACGACCTGATAACCCGCCTGCTGGATTTCTTCCGCAGGGAAGTTTTCATCCATCAGTTTGGTTTCCTGCAATGCGAGTATGTCAACCTGTGTTTTCTCCAGCCACATCAGCACATGCGCTAAACGTACCTTGAGTGAGTTAACATTCCAACTGGCTATTTTCATTCTGTTCTCTAGAAACTTGCACCAATAGAGAATTGTAACTGCTGTGTTTCATCTCCATCCTTGGCATTCAGTGGTTTGGCATAGCTCAGTGTAAACGGACCTATAGGTGAAATCCAGGTAGCAGATAATCCGGCAGAGTAGCGTATATCAGCCGCATCAAACTTGTCGTCAAAAACATTTCCGGCGTCGATAAAGGCACTCATGCGCAAACCATCGACATCTTCAGCAAATGGAGCCGGGAAAAGCAGTTCGGCTCTGGCGTTTACACCCAGGGTTCCCCCTTTTGAATCACCGTTGGAGTCTTTGGGTCCCAGGCTATTATTGTCAAATCCGCGAACTGTGCTGATTCCACCAGAATAAAATCTTTCAAAAAATGGTAATTTTGAAGTTTTGCCATAACTTTTACCATAGGAAACTCCGCCTTTGAGAGCAAAGGTTACTTTCTTGCTAACGGGTGCGTATACAGCACCACGATATTTGAGTTTATAATACTCAAGATCACTTCCGGGTAAACCTGCTGCAAGGACTATATTGTGTCTAACGCCTTTGGTCGGGAAAAGGAAGCGGTCACGCGTATCATGCACATAACTAATCTTGCCCAGAATATTGTTGTAGGTGTCTCCATTATCTTTTACAAAGTCCTTAATATAATCTGGAGCAGATAAGGTTGTTACTATTTCTCTGTGTTCTCCACCAATACTAAAACGAATTGAATTATCTTCTGATATTGGAATAGTGTAATTAACATCAGCACCATAGGTATTACTGCTGTAATCAGAAACATCATCCTTGCTGGCATCATTTTTGTTGTAATAGACATTAAAGCCACGTCCAACACCATCAACAGTGTGATAGGGATTATTGTAACTTAGACGGAAGTTTTTAGTTGATTTACTGTTAGTGGCAGCCAGGGTAAGGCTTTTACCAGTACCCATAAAGTTGTTCTGCGTCAAACCGACACTAAATAAAACTCCATTTCCCGAGTAACCAACAGCAGCATTAAAACGGTTGGATGATTGCTCGGAGACAACCACATCAAGATCGACCTGATCACTGTGTCCGGCAACAGGCGAAGTACTTATTTTTACCGCCTTGACAAAAGGTAAACGCTGGATACGCTCCTTGGAGCGCTTAACTTTTTCTTTTGAAAGGAAGGAGCTTTCCAGTTGGCGCATTTCACGACGAAAAACTTCATCTTTTGTTCTGAAGTTGCCGCGAATGTTAATACGCCTAACATAGGTTCTCTGTCCCCTGTCTGCCTGAAAAACAAGGTGAACACGCTTATTGATTTTATCGACCTGGGGAAGAACACCGATACGGGAAAAAGCAAAACCGTCTTTTCCCAATCTTTCCTGAATATTTTTTCTTGTTTCAGCCAGCTTTCTCTGCGAAAACACCTGTCCCTCTTTAAGAACGATTAAACGCCTGAGCTCATTTTGGGAAAGCCCGGTATTTCCGATAATTTTTACCTTGCCAACACGGTATTGATCACCTTCATGGATATTTAGGTTCAGGAATACAGATTGTTTGTCTTTAGACAAGGAGACCTGGGTTGATACAACTTCAAAGTTCAAATAGCCCCGATCACGGTAAAATGAGGTCAGTTTGTCAATATCACCAACCAGCTTTTCTTTGGCATATTTGTCTCTACTGCTTAAAATAGAAAATTTGCTTTTGGTGCCAGAATCAAGCAATTTCAAAAGGGTTGCTTCTGAATATGCCCTGTTTCCATTGATTCTCAATGCCTTTATACGGGCAACCCCACCTTCGTGTATTTTAATTCTGACTGAAACACGATTTCTTGGCAGTTTAACTAATTGGGTATTTACACTTGCTGCGTAGTTGCCCCTTGCCAGATATTGCTGTTTGATCTCACGTTGAATACGGTTAAGTGCAGACTGATCCAGTGGTCTTCCCCTGGCAACACCCGCCTGTCTAAGTGCAGCGATGAGTGCCTTGCTTTCAATAACGTGATTACCGGATACCTTGATTTCGCCGACGGCTGGACGTTCGTGTACCTTGATAAGCAGAACATTGCCTTGCCTGCTTATTCTGACATCATCAAAAAGACCTGTTTTATAGAGAGAACGTACAACTTTTGCTGTCATACTGTCATCAAACTGTTGTCCCACGCTGACGGGTACATTGCTTAGAACTGTTCCTGCGGCAACTCTCTCAAGCCCGCTAACCTGCACATCCTGAAGCACGAAGCTTTCGGCCCATACCCCCTGGCTTAAAGCTAACAAACAACCTGCAAAAGAGGCTTTTAGTACCTGCTTTTTCATATTAATACCCTTAGTTTACTTCTTATTTTACTTTGCTTATGCTCATAAAGTTGCAAAATTATACAAGGTTAACACACTGCTTCATGGTATAAGCCTGCCTATATCGTTATAAATGGCTATTATCATCAGAACGCCGACCAAACTCATCCCTATACGCATTCCAATTTCTTCAACCCTTTCTGAAACAGGACTTCCCTTCACCAGTTCAATGAGGTAGTACAGTAAATGTCCACCGTCTAACATGGGTATCGGCAGTAAATTTAGCACGCCGAGGCTTAAACTGACTATTGCCAATAGACTGAAAAATGCTGAAAAACCGATTAACGCACTTTTACCTGCATAATTCGCAATAGTTAACGGACCAGAGATATTTTTGACGGATGCTTGCCCGGTTATCAATCGACCCATAAACTTTAATGTCATTATGGACATATCCCAGGTTTGTACAAGCCCTGATTTTAGTGCTTCAGGAAAAGAGCCCTTGCGTACAAAGAACATCAGTTTCTTGTATTTTTCAAGATCCTCATCCGAAAACTTTCGACTCGGTACAATACCAATCTGCCCAACTTTGCGCCCCTTATATTCAACCATTTCGGGAGTAATTAGAACTGATTTTTGATTTCCATTCCTTTCGATAAGCAAATCAATAGCTTTTCCGGCATGTGAATTAATGTATTTAACAAAGTCTTCTGTTACTTTTGGCTTTATTCCGTCATAGCTGACAATAATATCACCTGCTTTCAATCCCGCCCTGTCTGCAACACGCCCTTTTGCTACTTGGTGTATTTCTGTTCGATGCGGCGGTTTCCAAAAATTAATTCCGGTTTTGGCAAAATAGTCTTTTTCATCAGCAAGCAAGGAAATATTGCTTAAATCCAGATTTCTTGTTGATTGCTGACCTGATTGTGTCTCAACATGAATGGCTAATCTGGGATCTTTCAGATATTCGTTCAACAGGGTCAGGCGCACCTGGGAAAGTGATTCAGTCTTTACATCGTTAATGGAAACAATTTTGTCTTTTAGTTCAAAACCTGCCTTTTCAGCTGCTGATCCAGCTTCGACCTGTCCCACATAGGGGTACATTGAATCTATGCCTGCCATATACAAGCCGGTAAAAGCAGCAATGGCAAAAATAAAGTTAAACAGTGGTCCTGCAAGAACAACCAGGAAGCGTTTCCAGACTGGTTGCGTATTAAACGCTCGATGCTTCTCTTCCTCTTTTACTTCACCTTCGCGTTCATCCAGCATTTTAACGTAACCACCCAGAGGAATGGCAGCAAGCACATATTCAGTTGCATCTTTGTCTTTTGATTTATACGTCCAGATTGGTTTGCCGAAGCCAATTGCAAAGCGCAGGATTTTTATGCCCAGTTTTCTGGCTACCCAGAAGTGTCCAAATTCATGGATGCCGACCAGGATCGCTATGGCAACAATAAAGGAAAGGATTGATATAAGTACCGTCATGATGTTCTACTTTGATGTTTGATATAATTCGATATGAGTTAAATGCTTACAGAAATATTTTTCTTATTGTTTTTTTATTGCTTCTTGTTGCTTCTTATGCCTGAATCCGCAGTAGTTTTACTGATCCAGGTTTAGTCTATAGTCTATTGATAAACGTAGTTGCAGTGATACGACTAGCACTATCCTGAGCAAGTATATCATCAATTACCTCCGGTGTCCCTGCAGGAGCCTCTTCCAATGCCTTTTCTATGACGAGTGGTATATCTGTAAAACCTATTTGGCGCTTCAAAAAGCTCTCTACAGCCAGCTCATTTGCGGCATTTAAAGCAATGGTTGCATAGCCGCCGATATGATGTGCAGCATACGCCAGTTTTAAACAGGGGTAACGCTCGTAATCCGGTTTTGCAAAATTTAGCTGCGCTACCTTAAAAATATCAAGCTGTTCAACACCTGAGTCGATACGTTCAGGAAAACCAAGGGAGTAGGCAATCGGTGTACGCATGTCCGGATTACCTAATTGAGCCAGTACAGAGCCATCATTATAGGAAACCATGGAATGAATCATGCTCTCAGGATGAATCACAACCTGTATTTGATCTTCAGGCACATCAAATAACCAGCAGGCTTCAATAACTTCCAGCCCCTTGTTCATCATCGTAGCGGAATCGACCGAGATTTTTTGCCCCATAACCCAGTTAGGATGAGCAACTGCCTGCTCTGGCGTGACCTCGTGCAGCTTCTCAAGCTCGAGGGTGCGAAAAGGACCACCTGACGCAGTCAAGAGAATTTTGGTCACTCCTTTTTTCTGTTGCATACCATTAATCAAGGCGGGCATTGACTGAAAAATAGCATTGTGTTCGCTGTCTATGGGGAGCAATTCGGCACCATTATCGTGCACAGCATCCATAAAGACCTTGCCGGACATGACCAGTGATTCTTTGTTCGCCAGCATAACGCGCTTGCCCGCTTTGGCTGCTGCGAGATTGGGAAGTAAGCCAGCGGCACCGACAATTGCCGCCATGACATAATCAACTTCGGGCAAGACGGCAATTTCTTCCAGTGCCTGTTTGCCCGAGAGGACTTCAGTCTCGCAGCCTGTATTTTTTAGGCGCTGGCGAAGCTGTTCTGCTGCATCCTCATCAACCATTACTGCAAAACGCGGCTTAACACTGAGACATTGTTCTTCCAGTTTGCTGACATTCCGGTTGGCACTGAGTGCGACTACATGAAATTGCTGCGGATGCCTTGCCAAAACATCAAGCGTATTAACGCCAATGGTTCCAGTGGAACCCAGGATGCAAATCCCCCTGGAAGAATTCATATTTGTATGCCACCCCAGAAGACCCCAAGTGTAAACAAGGGCAGGGCTGCGAGTAGCCCGTCAATACGATCCAGAATGCCACCATGTCCGGGTAAAATACTGCCGGAATCTTTTTCGCCAGCCTCTCTTTTTAGCAAGCTTTCAAAGAGGTCGCCTGCTACCGACATCAGCGCAACCATCATCGAAAGAAAAATAAAGAAGAGCCAGTCTGATCCGGGAAGCCCCAGGAAAGCTGCGCCAAGAATTGCCCAGAGTGTTGCGGCAGCAAGCCCGCCAAGCACCCCTTCGCGTGTTTTTCCAGGACTTAATTCAGGGGCTAATTTCGTCTTGCCAAAGGAACGACCGCTAAAATAGGCGGCGCTATCGGCTATCGCGACCAAAAAGATTAAATAAAGAAGCAGTGAGGGATAGAATTGTTGCAATGTGATAAGTGATGACCAGGCGGGAATCAGCACAAGAAAGGCAGCCAGGCGCAATAACCAGATGTTTTCTTTATAAAGCTGGGTGTCTTTTTCGTAGATAGCCAGTATGACAAGCAGAATCAGCCAGATAATGACCCCCAGTACATTAAAAAACCAGCGCAATTCTCCAGACCAGTAGACCAGAACCGAGATTGCCAGCAGCCCGCTAATAAACAGGGTGCGGTTTAGTTCTGTCAGGGCAACCAGCCGTGCCCATTCCAGACCCGCAAGTGTGATAATAACAATCAGGGAAAATATAGCAAAAATGGGGGGGGTGGGTATGAGTACACCAAGAAGTACCAAAGCAATTAATACAATACCAGTAATGACTCTTTGTTTCAGTGCAGAATCCATAGTAATCTAATCTCCTTTGCTTGATTTTTCAGCAATGACCTGCTCGCCTGTCTTGCCAAAACGACGCTGTCGGGAAGAATAGTCCGCAATCGCCTTGTTTAATTCTTCTGGATTAAAATCAGGCCAGAGGACATCCGTGAAATACAATTCAGTGTATGCCATTTGCCATATCAGAAAATTGCTGATGCGTTTTTCCCCACCGGTGCGAATAAACAGATCAGGGTCAGGAATCCCTCTGGTTGCAAGATGATTGCTGATGCTTTCTTCTGTAATCGAATCAGTATCCAGTTGTTTAGACTGTATTTTTCGGGCAAGCTTTTTTGCCGATTCTGTAATATCCCAGCGACCACCATAATTCGCGGCGATAATCAATCTTAGTCCGGTACTTTTGGCGGTATAATTCTCAACTTTTTTTATTTTCTTTTGAAGTTTTTCAGAGAACTGACTTATATCTCCAATAATTTCCAAACGAACATTATTCCGAGCCAGTGCTTTTGCTTCTCTGTCGAGAGCCATCATAAACAGCCCCATTATATTTTTCACTTCTTCTTCGGGGCGCTTCCAGTTTTCACTGCTAAAAGCAAAAAGACTTAAGCACTCTACTTTTAATGATGAACATGCTTTAACAATCTCACGAACTGTCTCAACGCCCTTCTTATGCCCCATAAAACGGGGACGTTGCCTTGCTTTTGCCCAACGACCATTGCCATCCATTACGATAGCTATATGAGTCGGTATTTTTATTTCATCATTCATTCGCTAGTGATCTTTTATTCGCTGGTGAAATACCTGAATTCATGACTCTGTTTCCGAGCAGAATCCAGCTAATCTTTAGACTTTCATTAAATCTTCTTCCTTTGCGGCAACCAGCGCATCAACTTCCTTGACGTATTTATCCGTCAATTTTTGAATATTATCCTGCGCTTTGCGTTCTTCATCTTCTGATATTTCTTTTTCCTTTTCCAGTGACTTGAAATCAGAGTTCGCGTCACGACGTATATTGCGAATCGCAATTTTGCCATTCTCACCTTCCTGGCGTACCACTTTTACCAGATCACGACGACGTTCTTCGGTAAGTTGTGGCATGGGGACACGAATAACAGCACCCGCAGAATTTGGGTTTAAACCCAGATCAGATTTCATAATGGCTTTTTCGATTGCCTGTACCATGGGTCTTTCCCAGGGTGTAATCGTCAGGGTACGCGCATCTTCAACGCCAATGCTGGCAACCTGACTGATTGGTGTATCGTTGCCATAGTAATCAACCATAATATGTTCAAGCAAGCTCGGATGTGCCCTGCCAGTACGGATTTTAGCCAATTCTCCTTTCAGGGAATCAATACTTTTTTGCATTCGCACTTCTGCATCTTTTATTATTTCATTGATCATGTTTTCTCTCCTTTTACCTTTTTTACGCGTTCTGAGCTTCTATCAGCGTTCCGGTTGTCGTATCACCCGCGATGATTTTTTGCAATGCACCAGCCTCAAACATATTAAACACACATAATGGCATTTTATTTTCCCGGCATAGCACCATTGCTGTTAGATCCATAACACCCAGCTCTTTTTGCACGGCTTCATTGAATGATAGTTGCTCATAGCGTTTAGCCTGTGGGTTTTTCATCGGATCAGAATCATAAATCCCGTCAACCTTGGTTGCCTTCAGAAGTAAATCAGCCTGAATTTCTATCGCCCTGAGGCTTGCTGCTGTATCCGTTGTAAAATAGGGGTTGCCTGTGCCTGCGGCAAAAATCACAACACTTCCCTGAGAAAGGTAATCACGTGCCTTGTGTGCCGAGAACTCCTCACCCAACTGGTCAATTTTCAGGGCTGACATTATCTTGCAATCGACGCCCTGTTTTCTGATTGCATCCTGCATTGCGAGGGCATTCATAACAGTTGCCAGCATTCCCATTTGATCAGCACTGACACGATCAATACCACCCTGAGCCAGACCTGCACCACGGAAAATATTTCCACCGCCAATCACCAGCGCAATCTGAGTGCCTTCAGCCTGCTGTTTCACAATTTCGGTAGCCGTTTGTAATAATACATCCGAATCAATGCCAAAATCATATTTCCCCATCAATGCTTCACCACTGAGCTTCAGCAGTATTCGTTTATATGTCTTTGTCATGTATTCTGCCCGCCTTAATCCATCTTAAAATAAAATAGTTAGTACTCCTGGATATATTAACCCACCCCCCCCTTTTTTTATATATTTTTATGGCGGCATATTAAGAAGTTGTTTGCTAATAGTGAGCCTATAGTAAAAGCTGACTTATTTATTTAGACAGGCTCCCAGGTGATTATTCAAAAGGCTTCTTTCTGGCATGGTAGATATGCATATAGTAATGATAGAGTGGCCATACCAGCAAGCTACTGATCACAGTCAGCCAATAACTCCACCCAGGTGGGGTATTTCCGGTAATACCAAGAATCCACAGATTTATTAGCAAATAGGAACCCAGGGATATAAATAATAAAAACAACTGTTGAAAGAGGCTGTCTTTAAGAATCCTGGGACGCATTCTCAATGTGATAAATAACACAAGCATAAGCCCAAATGCGTGCTGCCCCAATACAGTGCCCTGTATCACGTCCAGCAACAAACCCAAAAACCACGCCAGCAACAGGCTTGACTTCTTTGGTGCAAGCAAGCCCCAGTGCATCAGGGTTAAAGCCAGCCATTCCGGTCGCCACAGAGACCACTTCTCAGGAACGGGAAGAATCGTCAGCACAAATGCGACCAACAAGGACAACATCATCGCACCTGTAAAACGAATAGACACTTCATTCATTGTATCTATCTATCTCCCGCAATTGATGCAGATGAAGTAGTTGAGGCAACAGTGGGTTTTGTTTTTTTGTCTTTGAGAGGTGAATAATCCTCGCGCCAAATCAATAGAATTTCGCGTGTTTTGGTAAAATCGGTCATTGATCTCGCCATAACTTTCATAAATGAATCACCCGGATTGTAGGCAACATGACTAACCTTTGCGACAGGAAAATCAGGTGGAAAAAGTTGCCCCAAACCTGAACTCACAAAAACATCTCCTGTCTGGATATCCATACTGGTTTCAACGTGTTTCAGTTCAAGCTGGTTTGCCTTTCCGGTACCTACCGCAAGAGCACCAAGTCCGGTACGGGTATTTCTGACATGAATGGCATGTTTGACATCGGTAAGTTGCATGACCACAGCCGAATTTGGTGTTACGCTTTCTACCTGACCATAAATATTATTATCTGCCAGTACCACCTGACTCACAAAAATACCATCATTAGTACCTTTATTGATAACCACTGTTTTACGAAACGGATTAGATGACACAGAAAGAATCTCAGCCAGGGTAAATTTTTCCCTTACTGCTGAAGCCGCTTTAAGCTGTCTTCTCAGGCGTATATTTTCCTGTTCGATTGAGTGGTATTTCTGGTCTCTGGCAGCATACACGCCCACAAGTGAGCGCAGCTCACGGTTATCCTTTGAGAGTGCTTCATGTACAGTAAAAAATTCACTCGTAAAATGAGCCAGTCGATAGGGTAAATCAACCGCATACTGAAGTGGATAGACCAGCATTTTTAGAGCCGTTCTTACTGGCTGTAATTTTGTTCCCCGATAGTCCAGCACCATTAAAGCACCAGACAACACGGCAAGAATGGCAAACTTGATCAAGTAGCCCTGCTGTTTGCTATCATCTCGCGCTAAATTATAAATGACAGACTCCTACCCTGATTTTACTTTTTAAATACTTGTTAACTATTGAAACCAATTATTCTGAAGCCCAGAAATCAAAACCGTCGTCATCCAGCATTTCCAGAATGCGTCCACCACCACGAGCAACACAAGTCAGGGGATCATCTGCAACTACCACAGGTATACCGGTTTCTTCCATCAACAAACGGTCGAGATCACGCAATAATGCACCACCACCTGTTAATACAATTCCCCTGTCGGCAACGTCTGCGCCTAATTCGGGCGGTGTTTGTTCCAGTGCTGTTTTTACCGCACTGACAATACCAAAAAGTGGCTCCTGAAGTGCTTCAAGTATTTCATTGCTGGTGAGTGTAAAACTGCGCGGAACCCCTTCTGCCAGATTGCGACCCTTGACTTCAAGTTCCCGTAGCTCCTTGCCCGGATAGGCAGAACCGATTGTACATTTAATATATTCAGCCGTTGCTTCACCAATTAACATGCCATAGTTGCGGCGCACATAACTGATAATGGCATCATCGAGACGGTCGCCACCAATGCGCACGGAGGCAGAATAAACAATACCGCGTAATGACATAATGGCAACTTCCGAGGTGCCACCACCAATATCCAGCACCATTGAGCCAACCGCTTCATCAATGGGAATACCTGCCCCGATAGCTGCCGCCATCGGCTCTTCAACCAGATAAACTTTTCTCGCTCCTGCCCCCATCGCGGAATCTTTAATCGCCCTGCGCTCAACCTGGGTAGCACCACAGGGAACACAAATAACTACGCGAGGACGACCAAAAAGCTTCTTTGCAGCGACTTTCTGGATAAAATGTTGCAACATTTTTTCGGTGTAGGTGAAATCAGCAATTACCCCATCTTTCATGGGGCGAATGGCAGTTATGTTTTCAGGTGTGCGTCCCAGCATTTTTTTTGCTTCAACACCCACTGCCTCAATTTTTTTAGGACCACCAGGACCACGGTTTTGACGTATCGCCACCACTGATGGCTCATCCAGAACGATGCCTTTTCCACGCATATAAATCAGGGTATTAGCGGTACCCAGATCAATCGAAATATCATTAGAAAACAAGCTAAAGAATGCTTTAAACATAAAAATAACGACCCATAATTGGTGATTTTCAAGCCCTAAATTCCCCAGAAAATCACTGAAAACACAAAAACTGCGTAATGTATCAATCACAGAGAATTAGAGCAAGCAGGTATGAATATTAATTACTTGTCTATCTCCAAATATCTGTCTCTAAGCATAATGCTGCGCCGTTCTCTGTGCCGAGCTGTGTCGAGCATTAGCCTCACTGATTCAGTCTATAATTTACACCACTACCCTCGCTGCTTTAGAATGCGCGTCCTGACAAAAGGTTCATAAATCATGAAAGTACTTATCGTCTTTACTCATCCTGGCACCTCAAGCTTTAATCATGCCCTGCTGGATCACATTGAAACTGGTTTAAAACAGGCAGGACACAAGGTTAGAGTTAAAGACTTATATAAAGAAAACTTCGATCCCGTTTTAACGGGGGATGATCTTGCGCAACTTCATAATAACAAAATTCCCGACAGAATAACCAAAGAACAAGATCAGCTCCTCTGGGCTGACGCGCTTGTGTTTATTTATCCGCTGTGGTGGTTTGATCGTCCGGCGATGTTAAAAGGATGGTTTGATGTCGTTCTAACTAACGGACTTGCCTTTGAATATTCAAGCGAAGGCGTAAAAGGTCTGCTAAAACATAAAAAAGCGCTGGTGATTATAACGGCTGGTGGCTCTGAGCAATACTTTATTGACAACGATGCACAACAACTGATTCATCGCCCTGTAACAGACGGCACACTTTCTTTTTGTGGTATAAAGGATGTCTCTCACCAGATTTATTACGATATTGCTAATCTGAGCGACATTCAACGGCAAAAAATCCTGGCAGATACCACTCAGGCAGGGCGTGAATTTTAAACTCATGCAGCTACTCAATTACAAAGTTTTTTTACCTGAAAACCCTAAGCATGCTGAAGATAAAACTCCTCTATTTATTCTGCACGGCTTGTTGGGGTCAATGGATAACTGGCGTAGCCAGGCAAAACGCCTTTCTCAAACACGCCCTGTTTACACTCTCGACTTGCGCAATCACGGTGGCTCACCTCATATAAAAGGCATGAGTTATCGTGAAATGTACGAAGATGTTATTAATGTGACAAAACATGAAAGAATTAACCAGTTTCACCTGTTAGGGCATTCTATGGGAGGCAAAGTTGCAATGCAGCTTGCACTTGCCCAAGCCGCAATGGTGAAAAGCCTGATTATCGTCGATATTGCGCCAAAACCTTATCCCCTGTGGCATCAAAAAACATTGCAGGGTGTGCTTAGCGTCCCTGATACAGCAATGCAAAGCAGGCAAGACGCAAATGAATACTTGAAAGACTGGATCGAAGATGATGCTGAACGCAGCTTCATGTTAAAAAATCTAAAGAAAAATACAAAACCCAAAGAAGGCTTTAGCTGGCGCTGTGATTTACATGAAATAAGCAGAGGCTACCTGAAAATAGCTGGTTTTAGCGCAACACAACAGCAATACAGCAAACCAACCCTGTTTATACGCGGAGAAAATTCTGCCTATATCCAGGATGCAGACCTACCTTTAATCCGAAGAATCTTTTCAGATGTCGAAATATTTACTATAAATGACAGCGGGCATCTTCCTCATTTTCAACAACCGGAACAATTTTCTAAAAAAGTTGAGTCTTTTTTAGAGAAAAGTTCAGGCTGATAAAAAAATACAAAAAAGTTCAAATCATTTATTGACAAATCGCAAAGAAGTATATTAGAATATACTTATATTATTACTTATTAACTTATTTTTATAACTTAACGCTAGGAAAATATTATGAAATTACAGGCAATCACTTTTACAGCACTAATCGCACTGGCTGGTACAGCATCTGCAAACTGGTTTGACGGTTTCAATAATGGTAACGGAAGCGGTAACGGTTACGGAACTGCAATGGGAAATACCAACGGTGCGGGTAACGCATCAGGTAATGCTGACGCGACTGGAAATGGCTGGGGAACAGCAAAAGGCGACGCAGACGGCGAAGTAGACTTCACTATTAACTTTAAAGGCAAGGGTCGCACAAACATGGATACAGCTGGCAACCTTAGCGGCAACGGTCGCGGTGCTGGCAACGCAGCCGGAAATGCAACTGGAAATGGCAACACAGCGGGCAACTTTGTAGGAAATGGCTCTGGTACAAACAACACTAACGGAGTTTATACAGGAAACAATGCTTATGTTCCTACCTACGCTCCTGCAGGTTTTAATCCTGGCGTAACAGCTGTTGCACCAACTCAGAACTATTCCCAGTTAAAAGCAATGTGGGAAGCTCAACGCAAACAGGCTGAAGAAATGCTAAAGCGCATCGAAGCAGCTCAAAAAGCGGCAACAGCAAAGTCTTGATTTCAGGCGAAGATCGGGATACTCCAGTTTACTTATGGAGTAATAGAGCATCCTCTTAAAGTTGAAGCCCCGCAATGCGGGGCTTTTTTATGTCTGCTTTTTAAATCAGCTTTCCCTTTTACGACTTATATTCTCGGACAGACTCCAGGAGTCTGTAAAAAAAGCATAATTTAACTAAAAAGACACTTTCTTTTTTTTATAAAAAGCGTAGAATTGCGCGATTATTTTTTGCTTGCCCGTTATTGGGCGAACTAATATTAGAGATTTTTAGATTATGGTTACTATCCGTATGGCGAGAGGCGGTTCAAAGAAGCGCCCATTTTATAATATTGTTGTGTCAGATGTGCGTAAGCCTCGTGACAGTGGTTATATTGAGCGTTTAGGCTTTTTTAATCCCCGTGCAAAAGGTCAGGAAGTACGTCTTGAGCTAAATAAGGAACGTATTGATTACTGGGTATCCCAAGGTGCTCAATTGTCTACCCGCGTTGCTACACTGTTAAAAGAGTCAGCAAAAGAAGCTGCCAAAGAAACAGCCGAAGCGGCTTAAATTAAAAGGTAGTGGGTGACCTGTGTTTGCAGCCCGGGTTGGTCTGGGCGCAATCGACAAGGTCGTGGTATGATGCCGGATTGCACTGCGTTAACCCTGCTTGTGCATTGAGTAAACTAACAATTTTAACCCATCGCCAATTAAAGCTTAAGATAATATGAGTCAGTTAATCGACGACTATATCCTGCTAGGAAATGTTTCGGGTGTTCATGCTTTAAAAGGCTGGCTGAAAATTTTTTCTCACACGTCTCCACGCTTAAAAATCACTAAATATTCAAGCTGGTTTTTAAAGAAAAAAACAGGTGACTGGGAAGCTTATAAGGTATTAAACGGGAAACAGCAGGGGAAAAATATTATTGCTCAGCTTGAAGGTGTGAATAATCGCAATCAGGCGGAGGCATTGGTTGGTTCGCAGATAGCGGTAAAAAACAGCCAGCTTGATCCGTTGCCACAAGGTGAATATTACTGGAAGGATCTTTTAGGGATTACGGTTGAGACTCAATCAGGGGTAAGTCTTGGTAAACTTGACTGGATTTTTAATTCTGGGAGTAACGATGTTCTCGTTGTCAAGGAACTAAATTCTGCCAAAGGGCAAAAAAAGGAGCGTATGCTACCGTTTCTTTTTGATGATGTTGTAAAGTCAATTGATTTGGACAAGTCCTTGATGATTGTAGACTGGGATCCAGAATTTTAATGCGTTTTGATGTTATTACGCTGCTGCCCGAGTTAGTTGAAGCAGTGACAAAATCTGGTGTTACAGGTCGTGCGGCTGATCGTGGTTTAATAGAGTTACATTGCTGGAATCCGCGTAATTACAGTCATGATGTGCATCGTACTGTAGATGACCGTCCTTACGGTGGTGGACCGGGTATGTTGATGAAGGCGGATTGTTTGCTGGATGCAATTCGGGATGCGAGAAAAAATGCGCCTGAGGAGGCGAAAGTTGTCTATCTGAGTCCGCAGGGCAAGACTTTTAATCAGCAGCTGGCAAGACAAATATCGGATCAGCAGGGCTTGATATTGTTGTGTGGGCGCTATGAAGGGATTGATGAGCGTGTTGTTGCTCTTGAAGTAGATGAAGAATGGTCGCTGGGTGACTATGTATTAAGTGGTGGTGAGCTTGGTGCAATGGTAGTGATTGATGCAGTGACGCGGCTACTGCCTTCAGTGCTTGGGCATAAGGATTCAGCTGAGCAGGATTCATTTACTGAAAATCTGCTGGATTGTGAGCATTATACTCGCCCGGAAGTAGTGGAAGAATTACAGGTTCCTGCGGTGTTGAAAAGTGGTGATCATAAAGCCATTGAACGCTGGCGGAGGAAGCAATCAATAGGAAGGACGTATACAAGACGCCCTGATTTGTTGTTTAAGGAAAACATTGAGTTGAGCAAAGACGATCAAATTTTGCTTGATGAATATTTGAAAGAAAATAGATAGTTTAGAGGAATTATTATGAGCACGATTATTCAGGCGATTGAAGCCGAGCAAATGACGAAAGAAATCCCTGATTTTAATCCGGGTGATACCGTAGCCGTTTCTGTAAGGGTTAAGGAAGGTGAGCGCGAGCGTATCCAGGTTTTTGAGGGTGTGGTGATTGCAATTAGAAACCGTGGATTAAATTCTGCCTTTACTGTTCGCAAAATTTCTTACGGTGAGGGTGTTGAGCGTGTTTTTCAGACCTATAGTCATGCAATTGCCGGAATCGAAGTTAAACGGCGAGGTGATGTGCGTCGCGCAAAACTTTATTATCTTCGTGGACGGACAGGTAAAGCGGCAAGAATCAAGGAAAAAGTATAAGTAACTACTCAGCGTAATTCGTAACTGCAAGCCCATGCTTGCTGTTTGTTAGATGAAGAATGTTGTGAGCCGTATGTTGTAAGCCGCATAGAATACCTCTATGCGGCTTTTCTGATTCTGTGTAGTTGAAGTGTCTGCGTTAGAGTCTGTCCGGAAATAGTGAGTCTGCTACGAAAAATTCTCTTGCTATGCCTTATATCCCCGAACAGGCTTTATTCAGTAGGGATTCATAAAGATTGTGCGAGAATAAGCTGTATAATGCTGCGCTGAAATTGCGTATCTGCGTGCTTAATAAAAAATAATATTGCCAAAGTTTGCTTTTTGTTTACATGCTCCCAGCTAATTAAATCAGGCAAATGTCATTTGTGTTTTGTGATATTGAGCAGGAAAAAATAATAAAAATAATCAGGAAATTGTGCTCTTACTTAACGTTTCAATAATTACGGTATTTTTCGTTGTATTGATCATCTTGCTGGTGCTGGCAGGTGCTTATTTTCTATTTAGAATTAAACCTGCAGCAGAAAGTGAATCTGTTTCTAATTGCTACGAAAATTCGTATAGATATTTGTCCGATGCTGTCATTATTTTAAATAATGAAAAAAAGTTTGTGTATTTGAACCCTGCTGCCGAGGCTATTCTGGGATGCAAGTTAAGGGCAATGATGGGGAGAAAGTATCAGGATGCATTTAGTTTTAAATACCTGAAAACAGGCAGGCTTTTGCCCGAGATAATAGGTGGCGAAACGCCTAAGTCATGTGAGTGCCTGCTGGATACAGAAATGAGTCAATCATATTCAATTGACCTGAGCTACACCCCAATTACTGGCTATGCAGGTGAAAATAAAAGTCATAGTTACCTTCTTGTGATTAAGGATATTACCAGGCAAAAGCTGAATGAATTACAGCTATCAAACCTGAAGCGTTATGACAGTTTGACCGAAATGTTAAAGCCAAAGTCATTTGAGGCTGAAGTCAAACATTTGCTTGATAATTTTCATAAATATAATTCCAAGCACGTTCTTGCTTATTTTTCTATAGATCAATTTCAAAGTATCAATGATTCCATAGGCTATGCCGGC
Organism: Thiotrichaceae bacterium; assembly: GCA_027008885.1. Classification (GTDB taxonomy): domain Bacteria; phylum Pseudomonadota; class Gammaproteobacteria; order Thiotrichales; family Thiotrichaceae; genus Cocleimonas. Next base: position 24,881 of record JALVDQ010000257.1, read on the forward strand.
GCCGACTCATTAATTAAAACAATTGGCGATGTTATCAATAAACATATTAAACGCAGGATAGATATAGCAGGCAAGCTGGATGGAGGCGAGTTTGTTGTAGTTTTTAGGGATGACGGGCTGCCCCTGGCAATACAGAAAATGAAGCAAATTCTGAATGCGGTAGAAAAATGTAATTATACATCCCTGGGGAAACAGTATCCTACAACCTTAAGCGCGGGTTTTGTAATCATAGATGATTCCACAAGTACAGCTGCGCGTGCAATATCAGAAGCAGGGTTTGCCTGCAAGGTTGCGCGCAAGCATGGAGGCAACCAGCTATATGCCTACAAGGCAGGCAATGAAGAAATAAGGAAGCTTGAAGGCAATCTCGAATGGATAATCATACTTAAAAGAGCAATGCAGAAAAATCAGTTTCAAATGTATGCCCAGCCAATACAGCGCCTGGATGAAGCTGAATATAATAAACCGTTTTATCATTTTGAGTTATTAATTCGCCTGTTTGATGAAAAAGGAAAGCTTGTTCCGCCAGATGAATTTTTGCCTGCGGCAGAATATTATTCGATGATGCCGAAAATAGATCGCTGGGTTGTCAGAAATGTTATGCGGCAAATTAATAAAATACCCAGACAAAAGCCGCTGCCTGTATTTGCCATAAATTTATCGGGACAGAGTTTAAATGATCCCCGTTTTCTTGATTTTGTCGTAGAAGAAGTGAAAAGCTCTGGTGTTGATCCACAAATGCTGTGTTTTGAAATTACTGAGCAGGTGGCGGTAGATGATGTCAGTCTTGTTAACCAGTTTATTTCAAGATTAAAAACACTGGGTAGCAAATTTTCGCTAGATGATTTTGGAACAGGCGTAAGTGGTTTTTCATACCTGATGTCACTAGATGTTGATTACCTTAAAATTGACGGCTGCTTTGTAAAAAATATTCATACAGATGAAGTCTCACGATCAATGGTGCAGTCAATTTGCCAGGTTGGTCATACCATGGATCTTGAGGTAATTGCCGAATATGTGGAAAATCACGAAATAGTTGAAGTTTTGAGGGATATAGGCGTTGATTTTGGGCAAGGTTATCATATTCAAAAACCGGGTCCCCTGGCTGATGTTATCTCGGGTTTTTTATATCAGGGCACAGAAAATACCCTAAACAGGAGCAGTAATAACTAAAGTTTTGGCGTTCAGAACAGCGTACCATAAGTTTGTATGTGGGTTTTTTATTTTGAAACTATGGGTTTGCCTGTTTGCTTAATAGAAAACATGGAATCGTTACGCAATGAAATTTACTTTTATATCAGATACTCATTCATTACATGACAGGCTTGCCCTTGATTCAGGTGATATGCTTATTCACTGTGGAGATTTAACCAATAAAGGAAGCCTTGAAGATGTAGAGAGTTTTGCTAATTTTATTGGTAAGCAGGATTTTAGACATAAGATTGTTATAGCGGGTAATCATGATTTTTGTTTTGAAGATGATCGAGCCAATGAAGCAGAGCAGATATTAAAAGAACAAGAAATTATCTATTTGAATGATAGTGGTATAGAGATTGAAGGCTTTAAAATCTGGGGTTCTCCCATTCAGCCACAATTTTTCAATTGGGCATTTAATCGAAATAGAGGTGCAGATATTTCAGCACATTGGGATCAAATACCTGATGATACAGACATTCTAATTACTCACGGTCCAGCTTTTGGTATTTTAGATAGGGTGATGGAAGGAGAAAAAGTAGGGTGTCGGGATTTATTGGATCGAGTAAAGCAGATTAAGCCCAAGATTCATGCTTTTGGTCATATTCACGAAGATTATGGCATTCTTGAGAGAGAAGGAACTATATTCGTAAATGCTTGTAATGTTGATAGAAGTTACCGCCTGGTTAATCCACCTGTCAGTGTGCGACTATGAGTGTGCAATACGGCGACAGCACCGGGTGTGCCTTGCTGTTTTTTGTCACCCTGTTTTCATGGCATAGTTTAATTTAATTTAATTTAATTTAGTTTAGTTGTTTCCTCTTATGCCGATTTAATAATAATGTGTAAACTATCTCTCCGGTTTAATTTGTAAAGGATGTCCCCGGTTTCTACATTATTCCAGGTGTTTAATACATCGTCCTAATATCTCAATACCCTGCCTGATACGCGCTTCATCCATCGTTACATAACTCAATCTAAGCGTATTATCTGGCATGTCTTTTTGTTCATCATTGCTGATATAAAACGGTTTGCCTGGCACAAAGGCAACTTTTTCTGCTATCGCCTGATCAAATAGCTGCATTGCCGACATGTTTTCTGGCAGCGTCGCCCAGAGGAACATGCCGCCTTCTGATTTGGCAATTTTCACATCGTCAGGAAAATAGCCTTGTATGGCATTCATCATTGCCTGTTTTTGTTTGCCATAGAAACGCCTGATTTTGGCAATATGCTCATCGACCGAATTATCGTTTAGATACTGCATTATGACTTTTTGTGAAAAATAATTGGTGTGCAGATCAGCCGCCTGTTTAGCGATGGTGAGTGGTTTGATTAGCCAGTCGGGGGCAACAATCCAGCCGAGCCGGAAAGAGGGGGTGATAATCTTTGAAAATGAACCCAGCAGCAGTGTTTGCTCCGGCAATAACGACATGAAATTTGATTTTGGTTCGCCTGAGAAGCGCAGTTCGCCATAAGGATCATCTTGTATCAGGAGTGCGTCTGATTGAGCGATAGCTTGCGCTACTTCCTCTCTGTTTTGTTGCGAATACGACATCCCCGTGGGGTTTTGAAAATTGGGTACGGTATAAACCAGCTTGGGTTTGTGTGCCTTGAGTGTATTCTGCAATGCGCTCACATCCATGCCTGTTTCATTTATTTCAATACTGTGCATGCTGGGGCGATAAAGTGAAAATGCCTGTATTGCACCAAGATAGCCTGGATTTTCTATCGCAACTGGATCAGCCTGATTCAGCAGCACTTTACCGAGTAAATCCAGCGCCTGTTGTGAACCATTGGTGATGAGTATATTTTCAGGTGAAACGCTAAACCCCTGTGTTCTTTGATAGCGATTAGCAATCCATTCGCGCAGTTCAGCATCACC
>JALVDQ010000258.1 GCA_027008885.1 Thiotrichaceae bacterium
TTTTGATTTATGATTAAATTGATTAAGTATTGGTAATTAAATAATGTCAATTATTATCAGTTTGTAAAGAATTTTCTGATAAATGAAACCTTTGGTAATTATGCAATAAGTGTGCCGAACACTATTGGTTTTTTATATATTTTTCTGCACAGCCTGTATTGAGGAACAATATATGAGGGCAACACACATGCTCCCTCCTCTGTCTTCTGTCTTCTGTCTTCTGTCTTCTATCCTCTGCTACCCATCCCCCCTGTTTTTTATACTTTTTTTATCACTCGAAAAAAGTATAAAAAAAAGGCTTCCCAAAGGAAGCCTTTTTAAGAACATAAGAACTATTTCAAAGATAAATTAGAACTTGTGTACTAGACCGATGCGGTTAGACTTAACTTTTGCAAGATCTTCCCACTCGTAGTAAACTTTTGTTCCTTTGCCAAGACCATAACCGATCTCGATATTTTTCTGCTTGACATCAGTATCTTTGTTCTTGCCATATTGTGCAGCAAGATACGCTTTACCAAAGCTGTATTTACCACCAACTGTTGTTACTTTTTGACCTGAACCAGGAAGTTTTTCATAGTTAAGACCTACACCGTAGTTTGCGCCTTTATATGCTACCGCAATCTTTGAACCAGTCTTTCCTGTAGGCATATCCTGCATTGCAACACCCGCATATATCGGACCCGCACTGTAGTTAACCAAAAGGTTAGTGATTGAGTCAGAACCTGACCCACCTTCTGCTTCACCCGCTGCAACATAAGCCAGTGCTACACCAACTGAACCAAATTTATTGATGTAAGCCAATGCATTTGGAACACGCTGAAAAGTATGCAAGGCATGATCATTACGAGTAACGAATGTCGATGCATCATCAACAATAGAGTATGGAGTAGTTTGACGACCAACACGGAACTCACCAAAGTTACCTTTTAAACCAACCCAACTATTACGTGGCGTTAAATTGCCTTCTTCATCTGTATAATTGTAACCAATTTCAAACTGGTGAGTAGCTGTTAAGCCATTATCCAGTGCATTTGAGCCCTTAAGACCGATGCGTGAGCTGTGAGACTCAACAAACATACCTGATACATCTTTTGTCTTGCCAATAGACATATGTGCTTTACCATATACAGTAGTATCAGCCATTGCAGCCATAGGTGCTGTGATAGCAGCAGCTACAGCAATTGCGAGTAATTTTTTCATTTTTTGACTCCTGTTATATATAGACTCTAATCTATAAAAAATAATAAAATATTCCAAACTTTCGCGGGGATTATACCGCCATTTTTGGTTATTCTGCAACAATACACGCAGAACTGACCAAAGTATATGAAAAGTGTTGCAAAAATGCAACATATTTTTGGTGCTGGTATTTTTTATCTGGGTACAACTACCGCCTGAGAAAAAATAAACTTAAATTGTCATTTATTTCATCCTGTTTCATTAACAGAGACATAAAAAATACGGATTTGTTTCATCCATGCAACAATTTATACAGTAATCTTGAGTCATATTTGGACTATAGCACTATAGCAAAAAACACAAAAGCCACCGACTGGTGGCTTTTGAATAAATGATTGCGAGAGGAGAGCGTTTAACGCTTGGAGAACTGGGTTGCTCTACGTGCTTTATGCAGACCCACTTTCTTTCTTTCAACCTTGCGTGCATCCCGTCTCAGGAAACCTGCTTTTTTCAGTGTTCCTCTCAGACCTTCGTCATATTTAAGCAGTGCGCGAGCAATACCGAGACGAATTGCGCCTGCCTGACCACTATCGCCACCACCTTTTACAGTAATATTAAAATCAAACTGGTCATTTGTTTCTGTTGTCACTAATGGCTGGCGAATGATCATGTGAGCTGTTTCGCGTCCAAAATATTCTTCGAGAGCGAGCTTGTTAATGGTTATCGTGCCTGTGCCTTTACGCATGAAAACTCTTGCTGATGAAGATTTGCGCCGACCTGTTCCGTAATATTGTGTAGTTGCCATATTTAAATCTCTAGTGCCTGTGGTTGCTGGGCGTGGTGATTATGCTCTGGACCCGCATAAACTTTTAGTTTGCGATACATTTCACGACCTAATGGATTCTTCGGCAACATGCCTTTAACTGCCAGTTCAATGACACGCTCAGGTGCTTTTGCAATTAGTTTTTCGAAGCTGATTGATTTCATATTACCCACATAGCCTGTATGTCTGTAATACATTTTGTCGCTTGCCTTGTTGCCGGTTACACGAACTTTTTCAGCATTTATGACGACAATATAATCGCCCGTATCAACGTGCGGTGTATAAATTGGCTTATGCTTGCCGCGTAAACGCAAAGCTGCTTCGCTAGCCAGACGACCGAGGGTTTTACCCTCTGCATCAATGACAAACCAGTCACGTTTTACTTCAGCAGGTTTTGCGCTGACAGTTGTTCCCATTTCAATTCTCCAGAAATGAAGGTCTATATCTTAATCTGTTTTATCTGCATAAAGATCTAAACAGATACATTATTTAAAGATGATGTTAAACGAATCGCTTACTTTATCAGTTTTAGCCAGTATTCGCTCGCAAAAAAGCAAGCTGATTCAAAGAGCGGGGCATTTTATGGCAAAGTTATCTGTGATTCAAGTGGTAGTTGCAATTAATTTTACTTTATTCGGCAGGAACAAACTCTGCAGCGGAAAGATGCAAGCAAAAAAAAAAGCAGCTCAAGCTGAGCTGCTTCAAATACCACCAAAGGAGGATGGAGGAGTATCAGTCG